>JAVYRZ010000005.1 GCA_038729465.1 Thermoplasmata archaeon | reverse complement strand
AAAGTTGTCGAGTGATGAGGCTGTGGCGGCAATATCTACTGAAAAACTTTATCAGATCGCAGGAGAATACGTCGGAAAAGATGATCCTGTAGCATTGGTAAGGGCGCAGAGTGGGCTGCCAGCACTGGGAGAGGTATTAGAGCCGTTCAGTTTCCCGCATTTGGTTTCAGGTTGGATGCGTGGTTCGCATAATGGCCCAATCATGCCGGTGGGCATAAAAGATGCAAAATGCACCAGATTTGATGGGCCGCCGAGAGTTGCAGCATTAGGGTTTCAGATTGCTGAGGGCAAGCTTGTAGGACCGGTAGACCTGCTTGCAGACATAGCGTTTGATAAGGCAAGGGCAACAGCTTTGGACATTGCAGATTATATGAGAAGGCACGGTCCCTTCGAACCGCACAGACTGCCATTAGAAGAGATGGAGTATACTACTTTGCCACATATACTGAACAAATTAAAAGATCGTTTTGAATCTTTATAATTTTTATTTTTTTAATTTTAAAAGCACCATCTTTTCAAATATTTCAGGATCTGTTATTTTTTCTTGTAGTGCGTTATCAGCTTTCAATTTCAATCTGGATAGTATTGATTTATCTTCAGAAACTATGATGAATTTTTTAGTTTCTGCATTTACGCCAAATATTTTTTTGGCATTGTCAATCTGTTTGCTGCCACTTAAATAGAGCATTATTTCCAGAGGATAATCATTTGCAAAATTCAGGCCCTGTTTAAAAGATTTATCGGCATGATAGATTGCAAGCTTTAACATTTCTTGAGATTCAATGTTTTCCGCATTAAAGATAAGAATCTTATTTTCCATGATATAGTTTAAAGCCTGTTCTGACAATGATCCAGATCCAAACACAAACTCAGGTTTCATATTTTATGGGTGTGATTGCTTCTTCTATTTTTGTGATCAATTTATCTTTTTGTTCACTGTTCACAAATGCGGTTTTCAGAACATCCACGATTGTATCTGCAGGAACGATCTCTATCTTGCCTTTATGCTTATCGTCAAGAACCACGTCTTCTATGTTAGAGCTTGGAATTATTACAGTTTTGAATCCTGTTTCGATTGCTGCCTCGATCTTGGCAATAACGCCACCTATCGGCAATACATGCCCTCTAATGCTCAGCGATCCAGTCATGGCCAGATCCTGCCTGATCGGAATCTTTTCTAAGGCAGATATTACTGCTGTTGCAATAGACACGCTTGCAGAGTCGCCTTCCACACCCTCATACGTGCCTATAAACTGAATATGCACATCGTGATTTGAGATGTCTTCTCCACTGTATTTTTTTACTATTGCAGATACGTTTTGCACGGCTTCTTTGGCAATGTCTCCTAACTTGCCAGTTGCAATGACACGACCCTGGCTTTTTACTTGAGCAGGTGTGATTTCTGCGAGAATAGGCAATACTATTCCAGAAAACTCTGCCATTCCACTTTGAGCACCATACACTGCCAATCCGTTTACCATGCCTACAGCAGCACCTGCACTCAAAAATGTCTTGTACTCTTTTTTAGACTCAATCCATTTATCTACAATCTGTTGTTCTAATGGTCTTGCACTGCTCTTAGCTTTATTAATATGGTCAACAGTAACCACTTCTGCATTCTCAGATTTTGCGATATCTCCCGCAACTCTTATCAATCCGCCAAGTTCTCTTAATCTTAATGTAAGTTTTCCTTTTCTTCCAGCCCTTTTTTGTGCTTCTTTGATAATTTCTCCAACCGCAGCCCTGTCAAATGGCGGTATTTTTGCATCTTTTTTAATTTCCTGTTGCACGAATCGGACCAGATTTTGCCGGTTAGCTTCATTATCTTCCATAGTATTGTTCATGTATATCTCGTATCCATAACCCCTTATTCTAGATCTCAAAGCTGGATGCATGCCTTGCAATGATTCTATGTTTCCAGCCGCAACGAGCACAAAATCGCAAGGTACAGCTTCAGTTTGCACCATTGCTCCCGCGCTTCTTTCGCTCTGCCCAGAAATCGAAAACCTCTTTTCTTGCATGGCAGTCAATAATGCCTGCTGACTTTCAGGTCTCAATAAGTTTATTTCATCAATAAACAACACTCCTTTATTTGCCTTATGTATAGCTCCTGCCTCCACTCTCACATGCGCGGCAGTTTCCAACCCGCCAGACTGAAACGGATCATGCCTTACATCCCCCAATAATGCGCCAGTATGCGTTCCAGTTGCATCTATAAATGGCGGTTTATCAGTTGGATCGTGCCCTACCAATAGTTTAGGTACCATATTTACCTCTGACCTTTGCAGTGCCATGCCAAAAAACATATATATGAATATTGCCAGCAACAAAGAATAGAATATGTAAATAATATCTTTTGTGTAAATAGTGGCTACCACACCGATCATGACCAGCATTACAATAAGCAACTGAAATGATCTTTGCTTTCTCATTTTTTCTTCTTTTGCTTTTTGCTGATATTGTTTTAGTAACTCTTTACCTTTTCCCGCAGGTAATATTTTTATTTTAGGTTTATTTGGATCTTCTTCATTAGGAAATACCATTATGTCTTCCAGTTCTGATTTAGATATGAAATCCACCATTGCCTGTGCCAACATTGACTTTCCAGTGCCCGGATCTCCAATTAATATACAATGCCTTTTCTGTGCTGCTGCTTTTTTTATAATTGCCACTGCATCATCCTGTCCTATTACCTGGTCCATCAGAATAGGAGGAACTTTTATGTCGTTAGTAGTCTTAAAGTCCTGCTTTAATATCCAGCTATCTATTGATTCTTCCATAATTTTTACATTTCACTCAATAAGATTCAATAGATAAATTTTTCCATTTTTTAGCTCTTATTTTATCAAGTTTTTAGATTAGTTGAAAACTACTAAATTTTTAAAATAAATTTTTATAGTGCTATATTGATTTACTCTCCATGCTTGTTGCATTGATAATATTCTTATTTACCTACGTTCTGATCTCACTGAGAAGATTTAAACTGCTTAATTTTGAAAGACCTGCAACAGCATTGTTTGGAGCTATGTTAATGATCATTTTCGGAATAATCACTCCTGCAGAAGCATTTAACTCGATAGACCTGAACATAATTTTTTTATTGCTTGGCATGATGATCATAGTTTCATCGATAGGATCTACTGGCTTTTTTACCTATATTTCTGTCCAGATTGTGAGACATTCGAAAACTGGACTGCAGTTTTTAATATATATAATGGTAATTACCGCTGGATTATCAGCTCTGTTTTTAAATGATGCAGTAGTACTATTTCTCACTCCTATTATAATTGAGAGCACTAGAATGATAAAAGTAAATCCCGTACCTTACCTGCTCTCAGAGATATTTGCAGCAAACATAGGCAGTGTAGCCACCTTAATAGGCAATCCGCAGAATGTATACATCGCTATACATTCCAGCCTCAGTTTTGGAGGGTGGCTGATGGTGTTGGGACCTGTAGCAATCATATCTCTAATCGTAGCAATAATTATAATATATGCAATCTATAAAAAAGACATTAACGTTCCGATAAAGAGTATGGAAGAAAAAAAAGAGCTGGAAAATAAAAGCTTTTTATTGTTTGCAATGGCTGTTATAATTGCCACGCTGATCGCATTTTTAATATCCCGGCAGATTGCAATCATTGCACTTGTAAGCGGCTCGATATTACTGTTTGTCTCTCCGCTTTTTAAAAATTCATCATCAAAAATGATCCTTAAAAATGTGGACTGGAGCATAATCGTGTTTTTTATAGGACTGTTCATCTTGCTTGAGGGCGTTGAGGTGTCTGGTGTATTGAGCATGATCATCAATTATTTTAACAGCATAAATTTGAGCATGACCAACATGGGATCACTGGTAACCATTACTGCAATTCTGTCTAATTTAGTGAGCAATGTTCCAGCCGTGCTTTTAATAGCACAGTTTATCCCCTATTCAAGTTCGCATCTCTGGCTCGCGTTGGCTATGAGCTCAACGTTAGCAGGAAACCTGACCATAATCGGTGCTGCAGCGAACATTATAGTCTTAGAAATTGCTTCTAGCATGGGCGTAGATGTGAACTGGAAAGAATTTTCTAAAGCTGGCATTCCAGTAAGCATAGCTACCTTATTGATTGGCGTGGTCGTTTTAACAGTAATATAGATAATTTTTTTAGCATGAATTATATTTAAGGTGTATTGTGAAAGATTATTATTTTAGAATAGATCCATATGCACGAGAGCTTGAAACAGAGATCTTAGAGGTATTTGAAAATCAGGTAATTTTAAAAGATACTATTTTTTATCCGGGCGGTGGTGGCCAGCCTCCTGATACTGGCAAAATCTCAGGCCCGGACTTTGAAGCGGATATAACCGGTGCAAAAAAGCAGGGTGATCTCATAGTTCATAGCCTGTCAAATATTCATGGCAAATTGGAGAAAGAAGCTGTAAAAATAACGTTAGATTGGGATCGCAGATATGCATTGATGAAATCGCATACGGGTGAGCACATATTTTACAGGGCACTGGAACTGTTATATCCGGTACACTTTGAAAAAGTAGAGTTTCAGCCAGAAGAGTCTGTTTTATTTATCAGTGGAAATTTGAGCTTTGAGCAGGTTAAAGAGGCAGAAGATCTGGCAAATAAAAAGATCATGGATGCAATAAACATCAATATTTATTTTCAGGACCCTAGCCAGGTTAGCTCGGACATAAGATTGAAGCGTGACAGGATAAAAGATGATTCTGTAAGGATTGTAGAGATTGAAAAGTACGATAAAAGTGCGTGCACGGGCATACATGTTAAAAACACTAAAGAAATTGAGATACTAGTAGCAACAAAACTAAAAAGGTCAAAATACATAGAGATATATTTCAGAGTCGGTAATTTTGCAAGAGAGTATCTCAAAAGGGCAGTTACGGAATTATATAATATAGAATTGTTATTTAACCAAACTGGCCCAGAGCTAATAAAAAAGATCGGCGCTACAAAGAATGAACTTGATACTTTAAAAAAAGAGTATTATGATCTAACCTCAAAAATGTTCAGGTTTGATAATATTAGTTTTCACAATATAAATTTTTATTGGTCCACATCTGAACTGGGAGATTTTAAAGGCATTGAAAAACGTGCACAGGAGCTTGTCAATAGCGAAATCGCAATAGTATTGTACGGTAATCAGAGTGAAGAAAAGATATTTTTGTTGTTTTCAAAGTCTTTGAGCATAGACTTACAACTAATATACAAACTGATAGAAAAATACAACCAGAAAGGTGGAGGAAAAGGAAACTTTCTGATGGTGAATGCGCAGAAGGACGTATTTAACGATTTGTTTGAATCCATGAAAAAGTTTATTATTGAGAATTTTGATAAATAGAACAAAGGTGAAATCTATGGAACTGATAGATACATTAAGAGATTTGGTGATGATGCCAGGCGTGAGCGGTTATGAAGCGCCTGTAAGAGAGTATCTAAAAAGCATTTTGAAAAAATATGGAGAGCCTAAGGAAGATGAGGTAGGAAACCTGTACCTTTCGATTGGAGAGGGTGAAGAGCTCGCGTTTGTAGCGCATATGGACGAAATAGGAATGGTAGTTTCATACATTGAGGAAGATGGATATCTGAGAATGAGAAAACTGGGCGGTATAGATTCTCGGTATCATTATGGTAAGGCAGTAGAGATTTTTACAGATAACGGAACAGTAGTTAATGGAGTGATAGGATTAAAGCCCATACATCTTTCTGCAGAAGAAGACTTAAAAAAAGTAATTGCCACTGAAGAGCTGCTTATTGATATAGGAGCAGGTAACAGAGAAGAGGTAGCTAAATTAGGAATCAAACCTTTAGATCCTGTAAGATGGAAAAAAGAGTTTTTGATCTTAAACGACAAATACGTGGCTTCTCGCGGATTGGACAACCGAACCGGTTGCGCGGTGCTGTTAATGTTGATCGATCGCTTAGCGTCCAAAAAACTGGGCAAGAAACTGACCTTTATATTTACAGTGCAAGAAGAAACTGGATTGAGAGGTGCAAAAACGTTTTACAGAGAGCGTTTTAAAGAAGTATATGCGATAGACACTGTTTCGGCAGGAGACATTGCAAACATGCAATTTTACCTGAGTCCGGTCAGAACCGGAAAGGGTCCAGTCATAAGGTTGGTAGATTCTCGTGGTGTTTCATCACAAATTCTCAGAAAGAAGATCAAGATGGTTTCAGAAAAGGAAAATATTTCCGTGCAAGAGCTTTATGCACTGGGAAGCACTGACGCCGCAGCCACTTTTGAGCTGGGACTGAACTCTATTGCGCTGTGTATACCTGTAAAGTACACTCATTCTCCTGTAGAGATGGTGCATATTGCAGACTTGAAAAACATAATTCTATTATTAGAAAAAATAATAGATTATTGATTTTCTTCTTTTATGGTTTTTAACAATCTTTTTATTCCTTCCACGATATTTGCGTCTGTGGGGTATGTATAGTTTAAGCGCATCGTATTCTTGCCATTTCGCTCTGGATAAAACGCAGATCCTATCACATATGCAACGCCGTTTTTTATGGCATTTGGAAACATCTTTTCCGCATCGATTTTAGGATTGGTTTTCAGCCATAAAAACATACCTCCTTCAGGTCTGGTCCATTCTGTATCTTTCGGTGCAAGATCCTGCAATGTGTTTATCATCAGATCTCTTTTTCTTCTGTACATTTCTATGATCTTGGGAATCTGATCGTTAATATAATCGTTTTTCAGGTATTCGTAAGCTATATACTGAGATAGCGAATTGCTGCACAGATCAGTGACCTGCTTTGTTATGTTCAGTTTTTTTATAATATCCGGATGTCCGGCTATGTATCCAATTCTAAGTCCCGGAGCCAAAACTTTCGAGAATGTTCCCATGTACAGTGTTCTGCCCTCTTTATCCAGCTCTGCAATAGGCGGTATCGGATCTCCAGAAAATCGCAGATGCCCATACGGATCATCTTCAAAAATGAGCAGGTCATATTTATTTGCAATCTCAAGAAGATGTTTTCTTCTGTCTAGGCTCATTGTTATTCCTGCCGGGTTCTGAAACGTTGGAATTACATATATAAATTTAGGCATAACCTCTGAGTTTTTCAATGTCTCTTCTAAAACTTCAGTTTTCAAACCGTTTTCGTCCATTTCTATGCCTTTTATTTTAGCATAGTTAGCTCTAAAAGCACTAAGTGCCGCAATGTATGTAGGTGCCTCGGTAATTACCACGTCTCCAGGATTGATCAATACCTTTCCTACCATATAAAGACCCTGCTGAGATCCGGTCAATATTAAAATATTTTCTTTTGGTGTTTTGATATTATAATCTTTTTCCAGTTTTTTAGACAGCTCTTCTCTTAGCTCTGGCAATCCTTCAGTTGTGCCATATTGAAAGATTTTAGAGCCACTGTTCTGCAGCTGATCCAAAAAAATCTGCTTTAAAATATCAAGCGGAAAAGATTTTGGATTGGGCAATCCTCCTGCAAAAGAGATTACATTAGGATTGTCTGCATATTTTAATAACTCTCTAATCTCAGACCCGCGCATCTTAGTTGCAATATCAGAAAATCGGTTGGATACATCCATGAATTTTCACCACGGGGATAATATTTTATAGAATATTAACATTTCTGAATGATCTCTTAAAAACATGGATTTTATAAAAATATGAAAATCTAAAAACACTATAAAAACGGAGAGAGCGTAAGATATATATGTTAATTGATCATGGTCGGTGGTAATGAAAACTATAGTCTATGTATTAATTGTAGTGGCAGTAATAATTACAGCCAGCTCAGGAGCTTATGTATGGTACAATAGCACAATCTCTAAAACTTCAACCGAGCCTGTAGTGGAAAATGGAAGTACTGTGGCTGTGCTTTATTATGGGTACATATTATATCCTGGCGGGCAACCAAGAGTATTTGATACAAACATTAAGAGCGTAGCACAAAATAATGTTACCTATCCAAAAACACTAACTTACACATACTCTGGCAACTTTGCGCCGTTAAACTTTACAGTAGGGGCAGGGCAGGTCATCAAAGGATTTGATCAGGGTGTTATTGGCATGTATCAGGGCGAGACAAAAAAGATAATAGTACCTCCTTCAGAAGGCTATCCAATGAACTGGTCGAATGTTATAAATATAAGTGTAACGCATCAAGTTTCAGTATATCAGACTATCACGATATCTGAATATAAATCTAGAACTGGAGTTTCACCGGTGCTATATGCAATGGCTCATGATAAAGTATACGGCTGGAACGATCAGGTTCTTGCAATCAACTCTAATACAAATACTGTTACTATATTAAACAACGCAGTGGCAAATCAATATTATTATCCATACCTAAATGATACAAATTACCAGATTTATGTAAATTCTATAAGCCAGAATCAAACTATTTCAATAACGATAATTGCAACCCCCATGACCTTATTGCCAGGAGGAGGAATAATAGAATCTGTAAACAGCACTACTATCTCAATAAATTATAATAAAGAGGTTGCAGGACAAACACTTTATTTTGTGGTAACGGTAGTGAAAGTGTCTAATGCATAAGCTTCCAGTTCAGCATAAAGTGTTCTAGCTGCAATGATTTCACAATCTTTTACTATTTTCATTTATTTTCAATAATATTATTAAACTTCTCAAATATCCGTTTTTATAGTTTTACTTTTTTCCAGTCTTCTAAAAATCGCTGTATTCCTTCATCTGTTTTTGGATGCTTGAACAGTTTTTCCAGCACATTGAACGGTAAAGTTACTATGTCTGCTCCAATCAACGCAGACTGATATACATGAATAGGGTGCCTTACACTTGCTACAATGATCTCTGTTTTCATATTATAATTATCAAATATCGTTCTAATATCTTCAACCACGTGCATACCATCTTCTCCAATATCGTCAAGTCTGCCTACGAATGGAGATACATAATTAGCTCCTGCCTTTGCTGCCAATAGTGCTTGTATGGGTGTGAATATCAGTGTCGCATTGGTCTTGATTCCCAAGCCTGACAATATCTTTATCGCTTTGACACCTTCTGCGGTGATCGGAACTTTGACTACTACGTTTTTTCCAAGTTTAGCCAACTTTTTTGCCTCTTCTACCATCTTTCCAGATTCTAGAGATAACACTTCCAGACTTACTGGCCCGTTGACCATGCTCAGTATTTTTTTAACTAGATCATTAAAGTTAAGCTTATCTGCTTCTTTAGCTGCTAATGATGGATTTGTAGTTACTCCATCTATAATGCCCCATTCTACGCCTGTCTCTATCTCTTTCAAATTCGCAGTATCCAAAAATATTTTCATTTTTTCAGCTCCATTATTTTTTGTATTTTATCTATTATTCCCTCTTCACTTAATTTATATTTTTTCATCAGGTCCCAGCTCTTTCCAGACTCTGCAAACTGATCGTTCATTCCCAGTCTTAATACTATGGTTGGATAATGTTCAGCCACCACTTCAGCTACACGGGACCCTAGCCCGTTAAAAATGTTGTGCTCTTCAGCAGTAACTATTCCGTTAGTTTCTTTTGCAGCCTTGATTATAATATCTCTATCGATAGGCTTGATCGTAGGCATGTTGATCACTCTCACATCTATGCCTCTGTCTTTCATAATCTGTGCTGCAATAATGGCACTGTTCAACAATATTCCGGTGGTGATTACAGTAATGTCAGCTCCATCTTTTACCACATACCCTTTTCCAAGCTCAAAACTGTATTTTTCAGTCAATTCCGGCACTTTTTCTCTGCTTAACCTCACATAAAATGGCCCGTAAATGTCTGCAATCTGCTCTATTACACGCTTGGTTTCCAATGCGTCAGCCGGCGCAATTACGCGCATGTTCGGCAGACTGGTCATCAGCCCGATATCTTCGATCATCTGGTGTGATGCTCCATCTTCGCCAACCGTTATGCCTGCATGTGTGGCAACTATCTTGACATTAAGGTTCGGATAACAGATGCTCTGCCTCACAAAATCATATGCTCTGCCAGCAGCGAACACTGCGAAAGTGCTCGCAAAAACAATGTTTCCAGATGCAGCCAAGCCTGAGGCAATGCCCATCATGTTCTGTTCCTGTATTCCCACATTAAAAAATCGGTCTGGAAACTTCTTTCCAAATTTATTGGTCTGCGTAGAGCTTGAAAGGTCAGCATCCAGTACTACCAGTTTCTTATATTTTTCACCCAGCTCTACCAACGTCTCGCCGTAAACTACCCTCTGCGAATTATAATTCATATTTATTACGCTCCATTTCCAGCTCTTCCATAGCTTTTCTGAACTCCTGCTCATTTTCAGGAGGTTTGCCATGATATGCATGCGTGTTTTCCATATATGATACACCTTTGCCTTTTACCGTATGTGCAACTATCATCGTGGGTTTATTTGTCTCGTTTCTTGCCTGTTTTACCGCCTCGATTATCTGCTCTATATCATGCCCGTCAATGGTAAGCACATTCCAGTCAAAAGCTCTCCATTTTTGTTCTAGATTGCCTAACTTTAATATATTTTCAGTGCTGCCATCCAGCTGATACATATTTCTATCCAGAAACACTATCAGGTTTGATAGTTTTTGTGATGCAGCAAATAATGCGGCTTCCCATATGCTTCCTTCATCACACTCTCCGTCCCCGATCATAGCAAATACCTTGTAACTTTTATTGTATATTCTTGCATTTAAAGCCATTCCTATTGCAGAGCTCAATCCTTGCCCAAGAGAGCCTGTAGCCATATCCACGCCCGGTACATGCATTGATGGATGTCCCTGCAACATAGACCCTATCTGCCTGAATTTTAAAAGTTCTTGTATGTCAAAATAGCCACGCATAGCTAATGCTGAATAGAGAGCAGGTGTTGCATGCCCTTTGCTCAGTACAAACCTATCTCTGTCTTCCCACTGCGGATTCTGAGGATCTATGTTCATCTCCTTGAAATACAGAACTGTTATTATATCTGCTGCAGACAGCGATCCGCCAGGATGTCCTGATTTTGCAGTATATACCATCTTTATAATACTTTGCCTGATCTCATTGGCTTTTAGTTTCAGTTTTATAATTTCATCCATTATCTCTACCTTTTTTTCAATATTCTTCAAACTCTTTTTTGCTAAAGTAAAGAATATCTGTCTTCTTATAACTCATCTTTAAAAATAAATTTTGTGATTTATCATTTTCTTTTTCAATAAGTGCCGCATAAAGTTTAATGCCCTTATTTTTAAATATCTGCTCCGCCATGATTATTAAATTTTTTGCTACACCTTTTCTCTGATAGTCCGGGTCAACAGCCAATCTGTTGATCCATCCTTTTCTTCCATCATCTGTAATAAATGTCACTCCCACCAATTTTTCGTTTTCTAAAGCGCCCAGGATCATGTCTGGATGCTTGTCTATTTGCTTTTTTATATTTTCCAGAGAGTCTCTGCCGTAAGGTTTAAAGTTCAATCCTGCTTTTTTCCATAATTCTGTAATTTTAGAATAGTAGCTTTCATCTAAAAACTTAAAATCCATGAGCATTGTAATATTATGAAAAATTTAAAATTTTCGTAATGTTCGTTGCAACAAAAAACCTAATATTGCAGATTTTATTTTCAATTATTATGGGTATTGTAGATATCACAGAAAAAAACTTTTCGATCGAAGCCTTGTTGCAGAGCTTGAAAGATGATAAAACAGGTGCAATAGTAACTTTTACCGGCATTGTGCGAAAATTAGACGAAAACAAGAATATTCAGCGCTTAGATTATGAGTGCTACAGAGAGATGGCGATGTTAGAGCTAAACAAAATAGTGGATAGTGCTAAAAGCAAATTTGATATACTGGACATATCAGTGATTCATAGAATTGGATCCATATCCCCGCAGGAAAACGTGGTCGGAATTGTTGTTACTGCATCACATCGAGAAGATGCTTTCAAAGCCTGCAGTTTCGTTATTGACGAAATTAAAAAGAGTGTTCCTATCTGGAAAAAAGAGATTCTATAAAATAATGTTACAAATTTCGCATAGATAACTTTTAATATTTGAGATTACTTCATTTGACGATTTGTTTAATGGCTAATGAGATAAGATATATTAATAAATCTACGAGCAAAGAAGAGTTACTATCTTTATTTGATCCAATAGTAAAGGACTGGTTTAACTCAAAATACAGCACACTTACTGAGCCGCAGGCATATGCAGTAAAGTATATACACAGCGGTAAAAATGTTTTGATCTCTGCACCCACTGGTTCAGGAAAGACGCTTACTGGATTTTTGACTATAATCAATGAATTATTTTTGCTTGCAAAACAAGAAAAGCTGGAAGATCAGGTATACTGTGTATATATTTCACCACTGAAAGCACTTGCTAACGATATTCACAGAAACTTAGAAGTGCCGTTAAATGAGATCTATGAGCTCGGCAAAAAAGAAAATTTAAATTTGCCAAAAATCACGGTGGGGGTCAGATCTGGCGATACTCCAACCAGCGTGCGTCAGAAAATGTTAAAAAAGCCACCAAACATATTCATCACCACTCCCGAATCTCTGGGAATGGTACTTTCCTCACTAAAATTCAGAGAGAAATTCAGAAATGTGAGATATGTGATCGTTGATGAAATCCATGAACTTTCATCTTCTAAGAGAGGTGTGATGCTGTCACTGAACCTCGAGCGCCTTGCAGAATATGCAGGAGAATTTGTAAGGATCGGGTTATCTGCCACGCAGTCTCCGATTGAAGAGATGGCAAAGTACCTAGTTGGATACAGAGATGGGCAATTGAGAAAAGTGTATATTTCAGAAGTAGAGACCCGAAAATCATTAGATTTGAAAGTTATTACACCAGTTCCTGACCTGAATGCAGTTCCTTATGAAATAGCAAACGAGAAGATGTATGATATTCTTGAAAACATAATTAACACTCACAAAACCACCTTAATTTTCACAAATACCAGAAGTGGCAGTGAGCATGTGGCCATAAAATTAAAACAGCGAGGCATAGATTCATTAGAAGTGCATCATTCATCGCTGGGAAAAATTACAAGAATAAACGTAGAAGAGTCTTTAAAGCAGGGAAAATTAAAATGTGTGATCACGTCTACTTCATTAGAGCTCGGTATTGATATCGGGTACATAGACATAGTAGTTCAGATCGGGTCACCAAAGAGCATTTCTAAAGGATTGCAGAGAGTTGGCAGAAGCGGGCATGCTTATGGATCTGTAGCAAAAGGGAGATTTGTGGTGTTTGATAATGATGATCTGATAGAATGCGCAGTGCTTGTAAAGCAAGCTTATGACAATAAACTAGACCGAATATTCACGCCGAAAAATTCTCTGGACGTGCTGTCGCAGGTAATAGTGGGCATGAGCCTTGAAAATGTATGGGATTTGGACAACGCGTATAAGCTGATAAAAAGATCATACTGTTATAGTGAGCTGGATCGAAAAGATTTCATGAACGTAATAAATTATCTATCTGGCAAAACATACGGTGAGCCTTTTTATTCGAAAATATGGTATGATGAAGAGCAAAATAAGTTCGGAAAGAAAAGAAGTACGAGAATGATCTATTTTATGAACATGGGAACTATTCCAGAAGAGGCAGATTATACAGTATTTGATGAAAGAAACGTACCGCTCGGCATGTTAAGTGAAAAGTTTGTTGAACGTTTGAAAAGTGGTGATATTTTTGTATTAGGAGCCAAATCATATGAGTTTCAGAAAACTAGAGGTTCGAAAGTGTATGTTAAAAATGCAGCAGGAAAGAAGCCTACAGTTCCCTCATGGACCGGAGAGATGTTGCCCAGAAGCTATGATCTGAGCATTGAAGTAGGCAAGTTCCGAGACGAGCTTTCACAGATGTTGAAAAATGGTGAAAATCCAGTTCAATATCTGATCGATACTACGCATGTAGATGAGTATGGTGCCAAAAGTATAATAACATACATTAAAGAGCAGATGCTTGAAACTGTACCCACAGATAAAAGATTGTTGATTGAAGGGTACATAGACAACTCCAAAAAATCAAACATAATATTTCACTATCCTTTTGGAAGGAGAGTAAACGATGCGCTTTCAAGGGCCTATGCTTATGCAATATCGGGAAAATACAGTACCAATGTCAGATTATCCATTACAGACGATGCTTTTATGATCACTACAAGCAAGAAAATAGATCTTGACGATATACCAATGCTTGTAAAAAGTAAATACCTGGACGAAATATTGAAATCTGCCTTAAACAGCACCGAGCTTTACAAACAAAGGTTTCGTCACTGTGCAGCACGATCGTTCATGGTTTTAAGAAGATATAAATCTGCGAGCATATCGGTGGCGAGACAGCAGCTTAGAAGTGATAAAATACTGGATATTTTAAGAGAAATTAAAGATTTTCCGATTGTTGATGAAACATATAATGAGATTTTTAATATAGCAATGGACCTGCCTCATGCAAAAGAGGTTTTAGAGCGTATAGAATCTGGAAAGATCAGCATTGTATTAAAACCCTATTCTGAAACTCCAAGCATATTTTCAAACAGCATAATTTTAGCAAGCATTTCAGACATAGTTTTGATGGAAGACCGCAACGCGCTGTTGAAAGAGATACATATGAAGGTTTTAGAGAGGGTATTACCAAAAGAGCAGTTATATGCAACCTTTGATCCCGAGCAGGTTACTAATTATTTCAACTCAAAATTCAAAGCTATAGAAACTGAAGAGGATATACTATCATTTTTAAAGCTGGTAGGTGCAAGTGAACTATTTTTGCAGAGAGGCACAAACATTTACTCTCACAGCACTTTAAAATATGAGACTTTAAGAAACATGGCCATAGCTCTGTTGAGAAAAGAGAAGGTTACTACCATTTACACCACTCAGATCACATGGACCATTAATGAGTATCTACCCTATTATTTAGCATTGTATCAACATGACTCTAAGTCAGAGTATTCAGAGTTGTTGAGAGTACTCGACCACAAAAAATCAAAAGATGCAATCAAAGAGCTGAACATGAGAAAAGACCTGTTTTTTGATCAGTTAAAAGATTTGGAGCGCTCTAATTTAATTTACAGATTGGGCATGGAAGATGGAGATATTCTATGGGGTGTTAGGTCTGAGAATAAAGCAGATTATCAAGAATCTTTAAGGTTTTTGATTACCAAGTTGTTAGGTTCTTATGGTCCGCTCACAAAAGATGAATTATTGTTCAAGATCGGGTTTACGCCAGATCAATTTGATGCCTTGCTTGAGCGGCTTTTGCAGGAAAATTACATAAAGTACGGCAGATTTTTGGTAGGCTATGAAAATCAATATATGCTTACTGAAGACTATGAAAATATAAAAAACATAAAACACCTAGATTTTGAAACAATTAAAAGATATAGATTTTACAAATTAACAAAAAAAGTAGATAGCATATTTGATTATTTTGATAAATACCTGTTTGCAGATAGTTCATACTCTGTATTTTTAAGAGTAGACAGCTTTGAAGATTGGAAAATATTAAGAATAAATAACAGAATAGCATATGCAAAGTTCTTGAAAAATAGGCTATGTTACACTACTATCGATCTTGCAGCCTTGTTCAATATCAAGGCATATAATGTTAATAGTCAAGAAGCGAAGGTTTTGCAGGCAATTAATTCATTAGACAATGCCAATGCTCAAACGATATCCAGGTATTTAAACGAGGATTCTAGAATTGTGAGAAAATTGTTAAATGTGCTTGATGAAAATTTGAAGGTTGGCAGGAAATTTGAAGAATTTGAAGAAAATAATAAAACTTTGAATTATGTGAGTTTAGGCATTGAAGACTATAGCACTAAATCTGATCTAATATATAACATCATAACCAGACTTGGACCATTGAACGTGTATGACCTTGAAAACATTACTGGCATGGAGAAGTATGAGCTGCAGCAGATTTTGGATAATCTAACTGTTGAAAACTTGGAGCTGGATAAAGTAAAATACTATTATTCAAAAGGAGAGAACATTTTGGATAAAAACGTTTCTGAAACTGTGTTGATGGATCTCCATGACCCATATTTACTGCCATATTACAGTGAGATTTTTTCTGATTTTGGCTACGATTTTAACTATTTTATGGTAAATGATGGTAAGATTATAGCCGCATTAAAAATTAATGATCGAGCCTCATATTCAGAGATAGAAGATATAACAGTATCTGAAAAAAAGCAGTTTGATGAAAGTTTAAAAGTGCTGGATAAGTATCTAAAATTCAAGAATCAAGATCTGCTGATTCTCAGAAAACAAATAGATCCTGAGAATATGAATTCATTACTAAATTTCGGGTTTAAAAAACTGAATGATGTTTATTATTATGGCACCTTATACGAAAAAAAGTTTGAATATAAAGATCTGTACTCCTATATTTTTTATAAGCAGGGGTTAGGTGGATATAAACGATCTGTAAATGAAATTGAAGCAATGAATCTGGGAATAAGATCAGATTTAGAAAGTATAGCTAGATGCAATACTGTAAGCGCTGGCGAAAAATATTTGAAAAACAGAATCTTTTATTTAGGCTATACCATACCGGATACTATTGCTTACTGCAGCAAAGAGACTCTAGAGCTTTTAAAAAATGTAAAAGGTGGAAAACTAACAAAACAGAAAGCTGTAGTTTTAAACTTGATAAAAAGAAACCCATACTATACAGAATCCAATCTGCTTGAAGAATCGCCTTTAGGGGCAGAGATTACAAAAAACATATTAGAAGAGCTTTTTAAAGAGAACTACATTGCAAAAAGTGATAAAAATACGTATATAGTGATAGAAAAAGATCGAGATTCTTATTTTTCACAATATTTGCTTGTCAAAAAGCTGTTTGAAGCATTTGGAGCATTAAACGTTCAGAAAATCAAGGTGCTTGTTGAAAGATTGGTTAGCACCAGCTTGATTTTTGAATTTTTGAAAACTCTTGAACGTGAAGGCTTGATAATAAAAATATTTGTAAATGATGAGCTTTACTGGCTCTTAAAAGAAGATTTTAAGTTAATGGGAGCCATTGACCTCAAAGGATTTTTTATTTTGTCTCCGCAGGATATTTTGTACCGGTTTTTAGCTGAAGATTTAAAGCAGAAAAAAATAAAAAATGCGTACTTAATATATGATAATAGCGTTCTTGCAGGATACTTTAAAGCCTCTAAAAAGAAGAACGAGATCAAGATCATCAGTTTCGAGGCTGCTGTAAAATACAGGAACATAGTTAAGGGTGTAATGAACAAAGTAGGATTGAGAGTTACATAGTCAAATTTTCACAGATACTGTTTATTTATATCAGATTTTGAAAAAAGTTAATATTAAGTTATTTATAATCTCACAATAAAATTATGAGTTTAATAGACGATCAAATTGCAGAAATTGAGGCAGAGATTCGTAAAACACAGTATAACAAAGCCACAGAATTTCACATAGGGAGATTAAAAGCTAAACTTGCAAAATTGAAGAGAGAACAGGAAAAGCGTAGAAGTGCCAGAACTGGCGGAGAAGGATATGCTGTTAAGAAATCTGGTAATGCTACAGTAGCTATTGTAGGATATCCGAGCGTTGGAAAAAGCACAATTTTGAACAAGATCACAAACGCAAAAAGTGAGACTGCAGCCTACGATTTTACGACGCTTACTATAATACCTGGGATAATGGAATACAATGGCGCAAAATTACAGCTTTTGGACATGCCAGGAATCATAATCGGTGCTTCAAAGGGAAAAGGTCGAGGCAGAGAAGTTATCAGTGTTGCGCGCAACTCAGACCTGATCTTGATAGTTGTAGACACTGAACATTATCAGGTTAAACCTATCCTGGATGAGCTGTATGAATCTGGGATAAGATTGAACACAAACCCACCAAACATAGTATTAACTAAAAAAAGCAAGGGTGGCATAGACCTCAATTCAACAGTAAAACTTACAAAATTGAGCGCGCCCTTGATCGAGATAATATTAAAAGAATATAGAATCGCAAATGCGAGTATAATATTTAGAGAAGATGCATCAGTAGACCAGCTTATAGATTATCTGAGCGAGAATAGAGTTTATCTGCCAGCGCTGGTAGTATTAAATAAGATTGACTTAGTAAGAGAGGCTAAGTTAAGAGAGATCATAGCTACCATACCCTCCAATTTGGCTTTTGTTAAAATATCTGCTGAGTCAAATATAGGGTTAGATGATCTAAAAGAACAGCTTTTTCGAGCACTAAACTTTATAAAGATATATTTAAAACCGCAAAATAAGCCGCTGGAAACCATGGTCGTTAAGAAGGGTACTAATGTAGAAATGTTATGTAGAGCGATCCACAAAGATTTTATTAAAAAGTTTAAGTTTGCGCTCGTAACAGGAAAAAGTGTAAAATTTACACAGCAACGTGTTGGCTTAGAGCATGTGCTGCAGGATGGAGATCTTGTTTCTATTTTTTTGAACCTGTAAACTGACTAAAAACTATTATTTGCAGATTAAAATTTTTCAACTTCAACTATCCATAACACTAGAAAGTATGAAACTCTTATAGTTAGTAAAGTATTTTAAACCCTTTTAAGTTTTCAGGATTTTCCCATTTTATATCCATTTTGCTTATTCGAGCTCTAGGATGTTCAGTTTGACATAATTCTAATATTGTATTTATAGTAGGTTCTGTACCCTCAAACACCGCCTCTACTCTTCCGTCCTCTAAATTTCTGACCCAGCCATTTAAGCTTAGTCTTTTGGCTTCATCGCGGACGAATGCTCTGAAGAATATACCCTGTACTAATCCTGAAAAGTAAACATGTGCTCTTTTTATCATCAACTATTATAAAGTGAAAGTTGTGTAAAAATCTTTCTATTTTTGAACTGTTATTCTCTCTATTCTTAACGCTTTGCTCATTTAAATACCTATTTTGAATAGCTGCAACATATCTTTTCATTATTAAATAAAAAAATAGTAAAGTTTTTAATATGGTATGAATAATGATTTATTGAAAAAAGAGGTGTTTAAAAAATGAAAAAATTTGGAGATGTAATAGTTTCTCCTGAAAAAGAAGGAAAAGAGAAACATGTGCCAATTATAGACGCACCGAAAAAAGTTAAGGCAGGGCAGTTTTTTACAGTGAATGTGACTGTCGGAAAGGATGTACCACACCCAAATCTGATAGAACATCATATCAAATGGATACAGGTTTATGCCCAGATAGATGGAAGACCATACAATCCGGTACATGTTGCTACTTTCGACATGGGCCCAACTTTCGCAGACCCAAATGTGACATTTAGAATGAAAATCGAGAAAAAAACAACGCTTTATGTGCTTGAATACTGCAATGTTCACGGTGTCTGGGAAAACTCTGTAGAAATTGAAATAGAATAAAACAATTTCTTTTATTTTTTAATTATGCAAATCTATGTTCCTAAACTATAGTTAGCCAGTTTTTAAATTTCTCTATTTTTCCATGAACTGTATCTAAATATAGATCCATTATCTGTTTTGTTATTACTCCCACAGTTCCATCTCCGACCTTTATATTATCTACATTTATGATAGGAGTGATCTCAGCCGCTGTTCCGCTGAAAAAAGCTTCGTCTGCAGTATAAAGCTCTTCTCTATGAATATTTCTTGCAGTTACAGGTATGTTCATTGACCTAGCAAGTTGCATTACAGTATCTCTCGTAATGCCCATTAATATATTTGCATTGATGTCTGGCGTTAACAGCGATCCGTTTTTAACAATAAATATATTTTCTCCAGGGCCTTCAGCCACATACCCGTTATCTGATAGTAAAACTGCCTCATCAAATCCTGCATTTTTGGCTTCTATACTTGCTATGATAGAATTGATATAATTACCGCTCGATTTAGCCTGAACTGGTAAAATATCTGAGTTAATTCTGCGCCATGATGAAACTTTACATTTAACTCCATGATCTCCAGTGCTCAAATATTTTCCAAACGGCACTGCAGCAATGTAAACACTCACTTTCTTATTAGTAACATTTAAGCCTATTGCATCGCTACCATAAAATGCGAACGGGCGGATATATGCTGCATTTAATTTATTTGCTCTAATAACCGCTATAATTGCCTCTCTGATTTCATCTTGAGAATAATGCAGATCCATGTTATAAATTTTGGCAGTTTCAAAAAAGCGTTTGATATGTTCATTCAACCTGAATATTTCTGTACCCATAGAAGTTTCATAAGCTCTGATCCCCTCAAAAATACCGCTACCATACTGCAATGAATGTGTTAAAATAGGAACTTTAGCTGAGCTGTAATCCATAATTTTACCGTCCAGCCAGATCTTCAAATTCAAATTCTCATATACAGAATCTATCATACAAACACCTCAAAAAGTAGTTATTACTGATAATGATTTAATATTAATAAACTTTATTAACAAAAAAATAAAAAAGGAATTATTTCTAAAGTTCTCTTAGATCTTTATTGGCGGTGGTAATCACTTCGCAGCCACCTTGCTTTAATATTACATCATCTTCAATTCTTACTCCGCCAAATCCTGACTGATACACACCAGGTTCGACCGTGATCACCATATTTTCTTTTGTTTGCAACTCATATCCAGGCGCAAAGCCAGGATGATCGTGCGTAGCCAGCCCTATGCCGTGCCCTAGCGAATGTATGAACAGACCCTTATATTTAGTGCTGTCTATGTAATTTCTTACTGCACCATCAATATCCTTTCCGCTTCTACCAGCCCTGGCATTTTCAATGCCAATTTTTTGGGCAGTTAGCACAGTTTCATACATTTCTTTCTGAGCATCGTTTGCCCTGCCAAACACATAGGTTCTAGTGATGTCAGAATTATATTTCTTGTACCTTGCTCCAAAATCCATTAATACAAAATCGCCTTTTTTCAGTTTTACCGCACCTGCAAAATAGTGAGGTTCAGCACTGTTTTTGCCGAACGCGATAATTGGTGTGAAAGCGTTGTCTGATGCTCCATTTTTGAGCATTGTATAAGTCAGTAACGCTGCAATTTCGTATTCTTTAACTCCTTCCTTTAGATCTTTTAAGATAGATTCCACAGACTCTGATGCAATCTTTGCAGCTTCTCTTAGAATATTGAGCTCTTTTGTGTCTTTGACCATTCTTAATTCTTGTATTGCCTTTGATATATCCACAAACTCTTTGTCTTTTAAATTCTCCTTAAGTTTATTGAACGCCGAAACACTGAAATAATCCATGTTTATTCCAATTTTTCCTGCTTTTTTTGTTAGCTCGCTAATTTTTGCATTTCTCTCCTTGCTATCTTTATAGACTGATACATTTAAACCGCTTTTTTTAGCGCTGAACTCTTCAAGTCTAGATGTTAATATTGTGCTTTCATCTGAACTTCCTATCAAGTAAGACTCTTCAAACAAGCCACTGTCAAAAAGTTGTGTTAAGTAAAAAAAGTTCAGTTCTAAAGACGGTTCTCCACCGTTGTATATCAATATTTCATCCACACCGGTATTTTTAACTAACTCCTGTATCTTATTCAATTTTCTCACCGGGAAGTGAAATACATTTTAGCTATTTTATAATTTGGATTCTAGGTGCTTTTTCAATTCCATCCATACAGTGTCCAGATCTCTATTTGAATCTATTACTATGAAGTCTCTGCATTTAGACAGATACAGATAGAAATCCTGTACTTTATCCAGAGTTTCCATGTTTTCAAAGTATTCTTTAACTGTTCTTTTTGCAACCCTGTTAGTCCCGAGTTTAGGGTCTACTATAAACAAAAATGTTAGGTCTGGATCTAAACGAAATGGATCATAAATATGATCTAAATACTCATAAGCTTTTTTCTTGCTTTTAAATAAAGGCTCTAAAAGACTGCCTTGATAAGCAAATGTAGAATCTACATATCTATCAATTATCACAACCTCATTCTTCTGCAAATGCTCTCTAATCTTTTTAATGTGTTCAACTCTGTCTGCCATGAAAAGTAGTGCCTGAGTAAAAGGGTCCAATTTTTTCTCGATCAGGATTTTAACATTGACCAGAGAATCTGTAGGCTCATATGTAAAATACACTTTTTTTCCAGAGCTTTCAAGATATTTTTTAGTATATTTTGCAAACGTAGTCTTTCCAGTGCCATCAATTCCTTCGAATGAAATGAACATGATAATAAGAGAAGATATACCATAACATTAATTTTATTGTTTTACATACTGTTTTATTAATGAGCAACAAAATTGATGATTTTGAAGTTGGTGACTATATTGAAATATTGACTGACAAAGGTACTTTCAGAGGCTTTGTAATGCCTAACAATATTTTCAGTTCTCCAGATATTATTATTTTAAAACTTGACAATGGCTATAATATCGGGGTCAAGTTTTCATCATTAGAAAATATTAAAGTATTAGAAAAAAGTGAAAAGAAAGAAAAGAGAGAGGCCAAGAAAAAGGTACATTTTAAAGACAACTATATTTCCATACTGGGCACCGGTGGCACAATCGCTAGTTATATTGATTATAAGAGTGGTGCAGTTCATCCTGCCGAAACTCAGGAAGAACTGTTAATTTCGGTGCCTGAACTGTCTGAAAAACATCGTATCAACTCGCGCATAATATTTTCAATACTTAGCGAAGACATGAAAATTCCATACTGGCAAACTCTGGCAAAAGAGATCGTTTCAGAGTTGAATCATGGCGCAAAGGGAGTAATCATACCGCACGGAACGGATACTATGTCCTATACTGCTGCAGCGCTCTCATTTATGATTCCAGATTTATCTGGACCTGTATCATTGGTCGGTGCACAGAGATCTTCAGATCGTCCAAGCAGTGACGCCTACCAGAATCTGTTAAGTGCAGCAGCATTGATGGATACTAATTTGGGAGAAGTGGCAGTTACCATGCATGAATCACCATCTGATGATTATAGTGTGGTGCATAGAGGTGTAAGAGTTAGAAAAATGCACACATCTAGAAGAGATGCATTTAAGAGTATAAACGGGCATCCAATTGCAAGGATCAGAGGAGATCATGTAGAATTTTTAAAAGAATATAAAATGAAAGTAGATAAGAATATAGAAGCATATGAGAAGATGGATGATAAGGTCTCTATACTTTACTATTATCCAGGATTTGATATAGAGCACTTGAAAATCATAGGTGAGCGCGTAGACGGAATAATATTTATGGGAACTGGGCTTGGCCATGTGGGCACATATCTGATCGAGGAGATAAAAGAGCTCACAGACTCTGGAAAGCTTATAGGCATGACCTCTCAATGCCTAGCAGGATCTGTAAACATGAACGTTTACTCATCAGGTAGAGAGCTAATTAAAGCAGGCGTGATACCGTTAGGAGATACATTGCCAGAAACTGCATTTGTGAAAATGATGTGGCTTTTAGGAAATTATTCAAAAGAAGAAGCGAGACAGCTAATGACTAAAAATCTGAGGTTTGAAATGTCTGAAAAAAGAGTTTTATGGTGATTTAGAATGGTTAAGATAGGATTGGAAATACATCAGCAATTAAATACAAAAAAACTGTTTTGCGATTGTGAAAGCTATTTGTCAGAAACTGTTTTAGGGACCATTAAGAGAGAGTTAAGAGCAGCACTGGGAGAATCCGGCAATGTTGATATAGCAGCCTTAGAGGAGGTTAAGCGAAAAAGAGTGTTTACTTATGAACTCACTGAAAATTCATGCTTGGTAGAAGCGGATGAAGAGCCGCCTCATAAAGTAAACAGTGATGCTCTAGATACTGCATTAATGGTATCTACACTCTTAAATTGCGTGATCATAGACGAGATTCAGTTTATGAGAAAAATTGTAATAGATGGCTCGAACACTAGCGGATTTCAGAGAACTGCGCTGGTAGGAAAAGACGGATACATAATGGCCAATGGCTCGAAAATATCTATTAGTTCAGTCTGCCTGGAAGAAGAGTCTGCAAGGAAAATCAGCGAAAAAGAGGGTACTGTTGTATACCGGTTAGACAGATTAGGAATACCGCTAATCGAAATCTCTACTGGACCAGATATGACTAATGGATTGCAGGTAAAAGAAGTTGCCCAAAAAATTGGCAATATATTGAGATCTATAAGCACTGTGAAGAGAGGGTTAGGAACAATAAGGCAGGATATTAACATTTCTACGGACGGATCACGCGTGGAAGTGAAAGGAGTGTCGCAACTGAAGCTTATCCAGAAGGTTGTGGAAAACGAAATTAAAAGACAGCAAAATCTGTCATTGTTGAAAAGTGAATTAATAGCCAGAAAATTCAGTAAATTTGAATTGAATATACTGAATGTATCGGATATTTTCAAAAATACAGCATCAAAAATCATAAAAGATTCTATTAAAACAGATGCAAAAGTTATGGGGTTCAAAGTTCCATTTTTTGCAGGACTGTTAAAATCTGAAAAGTTCAGGTTTGGTAAAGAGCTTGCTGAACATGTAAAAGTGTTTGGCATAAAAGGCATATTTCATTCTGACGAGTTACCAGCTTACGGCATAACAGAAACCGAAGTAAACAGCCTGAAAAAGGTATTTGGTCTTGGTGCGGAGGATGCATTCATATTGATCTGTGAGAAAGAAGATCGTGCAAAACTGGCTTTAACCGAAATTTATGATCGCATAAACAAGGCTATAGAAGGAGTGACGGGGGAGACGCGAGGGCCGAAAGATGATGGTACAACTGAGTATTTGAGACCTTTACCCGGAAAAGAAAGAATGTATCCAGAGACTGATGTGCCACCGATACCTGTATTGCCGGAAAAAATAGAGTATATCAAAAACAATTTGCCAGAGCAATATGATGACAAAGTGTCTCGTTTTTTGAATTCATATAAAATATCAAAACAGGTGGCTGAGCAAATAATAAACAATGGACAAGATGAGCTTTTTTGCAGCTTGGCAAGTGTTTATGATCAGCATTCTATAATTGCCGGAACTCTTTTAAGCACGCTCCCAGAACTGGAAAATGAGGGATTATCTGTTGAATCTGTCAATGATGTTGACCTGCTCTCTATTTTCAGAGCTCTGGCGGATAAAAAAATTGCTAAAGAGGCGATACCTGACATACTGAGATCAAAGATTACAGAACACAAGAATGTATCTGACATACTGGGACAGTTGGATATGTACAGTGAAGATAAAGTTCGAGAAATCATAAAAGATATCCTTCAGAAAAACAGGGCTTTGATAGAGGAGAAAGGAGAAAATGCATTTTCAACTATTATGGGTGTTGTCATGAATAAGATAAGGGGTAAATATGATGGCAAGAAAGTTAGCTTAATTCTAAAAGAGGAGCTGTCCAAGTTTTCTAAACAGATACTGTGAATTACTTCCCCAGCAACGCATGATGATTACAGTTTCAACGCCTGATTTTGCCATTTCTGGTACTTCTCAAATCAAGTGCGTGAGTTTCTGAGTGCCCTCCTTACTTTTTTCAGCCCTATATTGCATACTCGGATAGTGCATTGCGTTTTAGAGTTCATGTCACAGTTCCAGCATATTGTTCAGAACAATGATCTGTGAACTTTCCCGAATATAACTGATCATGTTCCCATCATGGTGCTTTATACATTGTAATCTTTCGCTCACTTTCACAATCCATCTTGCGAAACGAAAATTCTCGCTCGCAAAGTTAAAATAGATTATATTGAATATTGAGATTATGGAAAAATACATACCTGATACGTCAGTAATAATTAACGGCAGATTCTATGAATTCATAAGGGATAAGAGTGATGTTATGCTCATTATACCCGAGGCTGTAATTTCTGAGATAGAAGCACAGGCAAATCGGGGTTTAATGATCGGATTTACAGCTATTTCTGAGCTTGAGAAAATCATAAAATTTGCGAAAGATCGCAACATAGAAATTTCATTTTATGGGAAAAGGCCTGATAAATGGCAGATTGAGAAAGCTAAGTCTGGAGAAATTGATAATATTATCAGGACCATAGCGTTAGAGACAGAAGGCACCTTGATAACCTCCGATTTTATACAGTACAGTATCGCTAAACTGAGAGGTGTAAAAGCCATATTTTTTGAAGTTGAGAAAACTATTACTTCAAAGATTGAGGATTTTTTTGATTCGGGTACTATGAGCGTTCACTTAAAAACAGGTACAATACCTATTGCAAAAAAAGGAAGACCTGGAAACACAGAGCTTGTAAAACTCAGAAAAGAGCCGATTTCAGAACAGGAATTAAACGATATTGCGAGAGACATAATAGAGAGAGCCAGAACCGACAAATCTTCACTCATAGACCTAGATTTAAAAGGTGCTACTGTAATACAGTTAAGAGAGTACAGAATTGTAATTACTAGACCACCATTTTCAGAGGTTTCAGAGATCACGGCTGTTAAGCCAACAGTAAAGTTAATGATTGAAGATTACAATATTGATGATAAATTGTTTTCGAGGCTCAAGAAACGTGCTGAGGGCATACTGGTTTCAGGTGCACCAGGTGCTGGTAAATCCACGTTTGTCCAGGCCCTGGCAGAAATGTATCTTTTTGAAAACAAGGTTGTGAAAACAATGGAAAAGCCCAGGGATCTATTGTTGTCTAACGAGATCACAAGGTATACTGCGCTGGAAGGGGATATGGAGAAAACAGGAGATATATTATTGTTAGTAAGGCCGGACTATACAATATTTGACGAGATGCGAACCTCCTATGATTTCAAAATCTATGCAGATCTCAGAATGGCGGGTGTGGGCATGGTCGGTGTTGCGCATGCCAGCAGAGCTATAGATGCAGTGCAGAGACTGATTGGCAGGGTAGAGCTTGGCGTAATACCGCAATTAGTAGATACGATAATACACATTGAAAATGGCAAAATAGGGAAAATATATATTATTGAATATAAGGTAAAAGTTCCGAGCGGTATGCTAGAGCAGGATCTGGCAAGGCCTGTGATCGAAGTTTTAGATTTTTATACCAATAAGCTGGAGTACGAGATATATACATACGGAGAGCAGATTGTGGTGGTTCCTGTAGAAGAGCGTAAAAACAAGGTTTTATCATTAGCAGAAAAAGAGCTGGAAAGACAATTAAAAACTGTAATTCCAGACGAAAAATTCAAGGTTGAGATGGTTGGAGAGTCACAGATAAAATTGTATGTGAGGGAAGATTATATTCCTACCATAATAGGCAAGAATGGAAAAAATGTTAATTATCTAGAGAATCTGCTCGGTTTGCACATTGATGTAAAGGGCATGAAGATAGAGGGTAAAAAGTGCAAATTATTGATTCAAAAAAAGAAAAATCATATTTATCTTTATGCAGGCGAAGACTTTAAAGATCTTTCAGGCCAGATTTTCGCGGAGGATGAATATTTATTTACTGCCAAATGTTCAAAAGAAGGAACTATCAAAGTACGTGAAAATACGGACAATGCGAACCTGATAATCACAAAGTTAAAAGATGGAAAAGAGCTGTACTTTGAGACAATCTAGATTTCTGAAAATTTTTCAAAATATTTATCTTCAATTTCATACTGCCTTGTTTTAACAGTGCTTTCTATCAATATAAGTTTTGCCAGGTCGTCAGGATAGCCGTTTGCATAAACAATCTCTTTAATTCCTGCATTGATAATCATTTTTGCGCACACTACGCAAGGATGGTTGGTCACATAGATAATCGAATCTTTTACGCTTACTCCGTAAACTGCAGCCTGTATAATGGCGTTTTGTTCCGCATGAAGACCTCTGCAAAGTTCGTGTCTTTCTCCAGAGTTCACGTTCAGTTCTTCTCTTATGCAGCCAGTAACATCACAATGTGCAAGGCCAGAAGGAGGACCGTTGTATCCTGAAGAGAGCAATCTTTTATCTTTGACTATTACTGCACCCACTTTTCTTCTAGTACATGTAGATCTGCTTCCTACCAAGTATGCCATTCGCATAAAGTATTCGTCCCAGCTAGGTCTGTTTATCACGATTTTTGATATATGTAGTTCTTATATATTATCTCTTCTATCATCCTTGGCCGATCCATGATAGCACATTTACGATCGTTGCTGCCCCAAATATTATGATTGTAGCAAGAACCATAACTGGCAGATCTCTTTTAAATTTTAGCAGTCCTTCTTTATCATCTTTATGCAGAATTAAAAATAATGCTTCATAGATCCAGACCACGCCTATGATAGATCCTGCAATAATATTTACAGTATATGTCAATCTTCCGAGCATGTTTGATAGTGCTTGTGTTGCATTTGTAGCCAATATAGGCACGTGAGTATTTATAGACAATCCCATTGCACTGCCGGTTCCATAAAATATAGTGCTTATAAACAATATCGCAAATATACCTAAAAGAATTCCTTTGTTCATTTATCTCCCCTCCAATAGGTAGAGGCTACATATTTTGATATTATTTAAAAATTGTGCTATCTAACAAAAATTTTATGTGACTATGAAAAAGATTTTAAATACAAAGTTTATATTCCTTTTTAATATAGGTGTAAAAATATGACATTTATCGAAGATGCAAAAATCAGGAAAGTCATAGATTCTCGCGGTAATCCAACGGTAGAAGTAGATATCATGACCACTAGTGGTGGATTTGGCAGGGCTATTGCCCCAAGTGGCGCGAGCAAAGGAGCATTTGAAGTAAAAGACTATCCTCTTAAAGGGATAGATGAAGGTATTACAATATTCAAAGAAAAACTTGTTCCAGAACTGGTAGGAATGGATAGTTTAAATCAGAGCAAGGTTGATTTATTATTGCATGAGCTTGATGGCACCACCAACTTTTCAAACATTGGTGGAAACGTTGCCGTTGCAATATCTCTCGCAAATGCAAAAGCTGCAGCAGACAGTCTGAACCTGCCATTATACAAATATTTAGGAGGTATGAATGCAGATTATTTACCAACTCCTGTCAGCAATATTATTGGTGGAGGAAAACATGCTATTGGAGGGACTGTGATGCAGGAATTTTTATCCATCGCTTTTGGCAAGACTTTCAATGAATCAATATTTGCAAACATACAAGTTCATAAAAACGTAGGAAGTTTACTGAAATCCAAGTTTCCTAACATTCCTCTAGGGTTAGGTGATGAAAAAGCATGGGTTGCTGCAATGGATGATCTGGATGCATTAGAGCTCTTGAGTAAGGCAACTAAAGAAGTTTCGAGAGAATATGGAATTGACATATTTGTAGGCATAGATTTAGCAGCATCTGAGTTTTATAAAAATGGCAAGTATGTGTATAAAGATAAGATATTGAGTGCAGAAGAACAGATTGAATTTGTAGCCAAAATTGTGGAAGATTACAATGTATATTTTGTAGAAGATCCTATGGATGAAAATGATTTTGATGGCTTTGCAAAATTAACTGAAAAGATAGGTGATAACGCACTTATCGTTGGTGATGATTTATTCGTAACCAACAAAGAGAGGCTCAGCAAAGGAATAGAGCTAGGTGCTGCAAATGCAGTGTTAATCAAGCCGAATCAGATTGGCACGCTTACAGACATGATTGATACTGTGAAGTTGGCAAAAGAAAATAATTATACTGCAGTGATATCACACCGCAGTGGAGAAACTGAAGATAGCACGATCTCCCATCTGGCAGTAGGTCTGAACATAGAGTATATTAAAGCAGGAACTATTGGCGGGGAGAGAACTGCAAAGTATAATGAACTGATAAGGATAGAAGAAGATTTGGAGGACTGAATAAACTATGAGTGAAAATTTATTGATACCAGAAGAACAATATTTAACAGCCGGAGTGCATATAGGAACGCAGATAAAGTCAAAAGATATGGTCCCGTTCATATTTCGTATAAGAAATGATGGATTATATATTTTGAACATAGCTAAGACGAATGAGAGAATTGCGATAGCGGGTAAATTTCTGGCAAAGTTTGAGCCGTCAGAAATTCTGATTCTTGCACAGAGACAGTATGCTCAGAAACCTGCATCTTTGATGGCAGAGACCATTGGCGCAAAATCAATTTCAGGTAGGTTCATACCCGGAACGTTGACAAATCCCAGCTTAGCAGGCTACATTGAGCCACAGGTAATATTTTTAAATGACCCGATAGCAGATAGCCAGGCTTTGAAAGAGGCACTGCAAGTGGGTGTTCCAATTATTGCACTTTGCGATGCAAATAATCAAATCTCGTTTATAGATCTTGTAATACCGACAAACAACAAAGGCAGAAAAGCGTTAGCGTTGGTATACTGGTTACTTACCAGAGAGATCCTCAAGAGCAGAGGCGATTTAAAATCGTACGAAGATTATAGCTTTAAAGTGGAGGATTTCGAGGCACCTATATGAGAAATTCTGCTGTAGCAGGGCAGTTCTATCCAGAAGATAAAGAAGATCTAAAAAATTTGATTAGAGAAGTTTTTTTGCACAACATAGGCCCTGGAAAAATTGCCTCTCTTGCAGTTTCAGGGCCAAGAAATATTGTAGGTGGCATAGTGCCTCATGCAGGATATATTTATTCAGGACCTGTGGCTGCTCATTTTTATAATGCTTTAGCAGAGGATGGTTTTCCAGAATCTTTTATTATAATAGGGCCAAATCATTATGGCATAGGGCCAGGTGTGGCAATAACCACACAAGATTTCAAAACACCGTTAGGCATAGTTAAAAATGATCTGGAGCTTTCAAGGATGATATATAGAGACTTTGTAGAATCTGATGTCAACGCTCATTTATACGAGCATTCAATAGAGGTACAGTTACCTTATTTACAATTTTTTAATAATAATATAAAATTTGTTCCTATTCTAATGCTAGATCAAAGTTATGAAACCGCTGTAAAATTAGGAGAAATTATAAAAGATGCAATAAAGGGGAAAGATGTTGTAATAATAGCCTCCTCCGATTTTTCGCATTACGTACCAAAAGAGATCGCCTATAAAAACGATCATTTGCTCATAGAAAAAATTATAAAGATGGATCTCTCTAACTTTTACAGTACGCTGTTAAAATATGATATATCTGCGTGCGGGTATGGCCCCATGATGACCATGCTGTACGCATTAAAAGGCAAACCAAGCCTTTTAAAATATGCGACCAGTGGCGATGTTAGCAAGATGGACAAAGTGGTCGGATATACGGCAATTAAAGTAGATAAAAGGTGATTTTATGGCACAAAAAAAAGAGAATTTAGAAAAGAAATTGAGTTTGAATAGAGAAAATGGTTGGAACAGAGTCTCTGAAAAAGAAAAAAAAGAGATTCACGAATTTGCAAAAGAGTATCGAAAATTTTTAAATAGTGTAAAAACAGAGCGTGAAGCGGTCAGATACTTTGTAGACACAGCAGAAAAAGCAGGCTTTAAAAACTTACACACTGTAAAATCCATTGTATCTGGCTCTAAATTATACATGTCAAAAAATCAGAAAGTGGCAGCATTTATTGTGGTTGGAAAAAAGCCAATATTAGAGGGTATCAGATACATAGTATCTCACATAGATTCACCGAGACTGGATTTAAAACCTAATCCGTTAACCGAGGATTCTGAGTCATCAACAGCGCTTTTAAAGACTCATTACTATGGAGGTATAAAAAAGTATCAGTGGGTCAGCAGGCCTCTGGCTATTCATGGAACGGTAGTTACTAAAGAAGGAAAGAATATAGACCTTAAAATCGGAGAATCTGAAGAAGATCCAGTATTTGTAATACCTGACATAGAGCCTCATTTAGCGCGAAAAGTGCAGGGTGAAAAAAAGCTATTTGAGGGATTTGAAGGTGAAGATTTACAGATATTAGTATCTAGTGTGCCGATAAATGATGAAGAGATAAAAGCAAAGGTAAAAACTGCGGTTTTAAACAATCTTTTTGAAAAATATGGTATAATGGAGCAAGATTTTCAGTCTGCGGATATTGAGATTGTGCCTGCAGATAAAGCTAGGGATGTAGGGCTGGATAATAGTATGGTTGGAGCCTATGGCCAAGATGACAGGATCTGTGCCTATACTTCATTTCAGGCCATTATAGATTTAAAGGTGCCCGAGTATACTTCTATAATAATAGTATATGATAAAGAGGAGATTGGCAGTGCTGGTAGCAGCGGTGCAAGATCCAACTTTATAGATTATGTTACCACTACATTACTCGGCAAGATATTAAAAGACTATACGTACGGTGATTTTGTGACTATGATGCACAATTCCAAAGCTATAAGTGCAGATGTTAATGCTGCCCTTAATCCATTATACAAGCAGGTGCAAGATATTACAAATGCCGCGAAAGTAGGATATGGTACTATAATAACAAAGTATACTGGCAGTGGTGGAAAGTACAATAGCAGCGAGGCTACTGCTGAATATTTAGCATATCTGCGCAACCTTTTTGATTCGAAAGGAGTAATATATCAAAGTGGGTTGCTGGGTAAAGTTGACGAAGGTGGTGGCGGTACTATTGCACAGGATTTTGCAAAATACGGAATGGATGTGATAGACATGGGCCCAGGTTTACTTTCTATGCATTCTCCTTTCGAGCTAGTAAGCAAGCTGGATCTGTGGAGCACTTATCGCGCCTTCAAAACATTTTTATTTTAATTTTTTGTGATAAACATGGACTTTTTAACAATATTAAAAAATACAAAGACTATAGCGGTTATAGGGGCATCCAAAGATCCAAAAAAGCCAAGCAGATCGGTCATGAGATACTTGATGAGGCATGGTTATGTCTGCTATCCTGTCAATCCTACAGCAGACGAAATTGCAGGATTAAAAGCATATAAGTCCATCATAGATATTCCTGTCGATATTGACGTGGCTGAAGTATTCATGCCTTCTGAGCGTGTCAATGATGTGATAGATGATATAATAAAAAAGAAAGTAAAAGTGTTATGGTTACAAGAGGGTATTATTAACGAAAAAGCAGCAGAATTAGCCAGAAAAAACGGCATTGAAGTGGTCATGGATCGATGCATGATGAAAGAGCATGCCAAGCTTAGGAAAGAAGGACTGATCCATTCTGAAATTTTAGAAATAGAGAAGGACTATTAACAGTGATTGTTTCAATGTCTTTTTCAATTGTATCATGGATTATAACTCAAATAATCTCTTTTTTAGAATATGGTGGATATTTTGGTGTTTTTAGTTTAATGACCTTGGAGAGCATGCTTTTGCCAATTCCCTCCGAGGTAATATTGCCATTTGCAGGGTATCTAGTTTACAGAGGGTCCATGAACATGATTCTGGCGATACTGGCCGGCACGTTAGGTGGATTGGCAGGATCTCTGATCAGCTACGGAATTGGCTATTATGGTGGCAGACCGTTTATTATAAAGTTTGGAAGATATATACTGATAAGAGAGCAAGAGCTTTCAGTTGTAGAAAATTGGTTTAAAAAATATGGATCACTCTCTGTATTTTTGACGCGACTAGTACCGATATTCAGGACTTTCATCTCGATTCCGGCAGGAATTGGTGAGATGAATATCTTAAAATTTACAATTTACACAGCGTTAGGATCATTAATATGGAGCATAGTTCTTGTATATCTCGGTTTTATGCTTGGAAATAACTGGGTCGTTATTTTCAGGTTTTTCGGAGAGCTAGATTATGTAGTTTACGCAGTAGCTATAGCTATAATACTATATTTAGGGTACCGAGCCTATAAAGCTTGGAAAAAATAAAAATATTAGAGAAATTTTTTTAGGCCTGCAATATTAGAATCTACGAGATCTATTTTGGATTTCAGGTCTCTTTCTATATCTTCAATGATCTCTTTGAAGGGCTTGGATAATCTATACCCAAAAACAGGCCTGCCTTTTCCTTCTTTTTTAATATCTCTCTTTATGATCCATTGCTTTTTTTCCAGCCACTGCATGGCGATAGATACTTCTGGCTGTCTTAACCCCGTAGCACGTTCTATTTCTACAGACGTGGTTTCTTGCACCTTTCGTAAATAGGATATTGTTTTACCGATATTTTTCTTGATGCCAGCAGACACAAGAAAGTTTACCAGCTCTTCATCATCTTTTGTGAATTCAATCATATAATTCACCTGAATATATATATAAAATCAAGTATATAAGAATTTCTAATATTCAATTCTTTATATTTAAAAGATAGATTTAAATTTACAAAGAGTTAAGAAAAATTGAGTTCTTGCGTAATTTATAGTAAAACATTAAATATTTTATCAACATTCACGCTCAAAATGATAATTGAACAGATCAAACTAAAAAATAAAACTGCATTAGGCATAAAACTGGAACTAGAGCATGCGCCTTTGCTGATCATTAAAGCTGAAAAAGGATATCTTATGTGCGGATATCTGAACCTAAGTGTTTCTTCAAAACTTGGCGATGTTGCTGCTAGAGTTACTGGTGTTAAAAACTTTGAAGATATGCTTAATGCAAAGATTTCTGAATTTTCTGAATCTGCACAGAAAATGGGATTTAGAAATGGGATTACTGGCTTAGATTTTTTGAATGGACTTGATGAACATGATCCAGTTTGAGGAGATCAAGAAAGCAGAACAAGCTTTGAAAAATGTAGTTAAGCATACTCCAGTAGAACATTCTAGAATATTCTCAGAGCTTACAGGTAATAATATTTACTTGAAATTGGAAAATTTACAGACTACCGGCTCTTTTAAACTTAGGGGTGCATATTATAGGCTTAAAAATTTAACACCAGAAGAAAAAAAGAGCGGTGTGGTTGCTTCGAGTGCGGGTAATCATGCGCAGGGAGTTGCGTATTCTGCAAATTCTTTAGGAATATCATCTACGATCTTCATGCCTATCTTCACGCCTCCCATGAAAGTGATCGCCACTAAAAGCTACGGTGCAGAAGTAAGATTGGTAGGTAACACATACGATGATGCGTACAGAGAAGCCATCGCTTTTGCCAATAATGAAAACAAGAAATTTATACACCCGTTTAATGATGAGCTTTTAATAGCCGGACAGGGAACTATAGGAATAGAGATATTTGAGCAAATAAAGGATCTTGATGCAGTATTAGTGCCCATTGGTGGTGGAGGATTGATATCTGGCATTGCATTGGCTCTTAAATCACTTAATAAAAACATCAGGGTAATAGGCGTAGAAGCAGAAGGTGCTCAATCTATGAAAATTTCGGTTGAGCAAAACCAGATTATCCCTCTAAAAAATCTGGATACTATTGCAGACGGAATTGCCGTAAAGACACCAGGAGATATCACTTTTGAGCTTGTGAAAAAATATGTGGATGAACTGGTTTCTGTTAGCGACGCAGAGATATCCAGAGCCATTTACATGCTTTTAAGCCGCGGTAAAATCATAGCAGAACCTGCAGGGGCAGTAACGTTGGCTGCGCTTTTATCAGGCAAGATCAATTTGAAAAATAAGAACATCTGCGCGCTTATTAGTGGCGGTAACATAAATTTAAGCTTGTTGACTCAGATCATAGAAAAAGGGTTGACAGAAGAGAAACTTTTAACACGGGTTTCTATGATTATACCGGACCAGCCTGGAGCTTTAAAGGATATCTTGAACTTTATCTCTAACTTAAAAGCGAATGTGCAGTCTATAGAGGGAGATAGGCTCGATAGAGACGTACCTGTAGGAATGGTAAAGATCATTATCACACTTCAAACTTTAGGCACGTACCATATTACTTCACTTGAAAAGTTTTTCAGTGAAAATAACATAAAATATGAGATCATCAGTTAAATCTCACATACTTGTCAAGTTCTTCTTTTGCAATCTCTCTTTTTTCCTTTAAGTCTTTCAAAAACAGATTGATTTTTTCAATAGCTTCTTTTTTACAGTTTCCGCATAGTCTAGTGCCTGCTTTGCATGTGTCATGTACCTCTTTTAAATAATTATCATCATCTACTAGATGATAAACATAATATTCGTATACTGAACATTCTTCAGGCTTTCCACCAAATTTACGATGCTCTTCAATTGTTGAGCCCCCGCCGGTTTTGGCGTTCATCATCTTTTTCTTTACATCAGCCGGCTCTTCAGTTAAAGATATATATGAATCTGGAACCGAAGAAGACATTTTTCTGGTACCGTCCAGAGAAGTCATCAATCTATGATACGTGGCCGCTGGCAAATAAAAACCGTAGCCACCTTCTTGCTTTTCTATCTTTAATAGCTCTTTTTCGATTACAGATTGCTTTTCTAAATCAAAGTTTTTTATGTAAAGTGCCTTATATGGTACATTTAATTCAATCTCTTTAATTCCTATTTTTTTAAGGTTATCTGATACATTATTTAGAAGCTCTGCAACGTTATTATCTTGCTTTATGAAAATCCCCAGCCCGTTATCTGTTTGCTGAACGCTGAAAAAACTGACTCTTCTTGTAAACTCTCTCGCCAATCTGATGTGCGGATCCTGGTCTATGCCCACCGGCACCACGGTCGGGATCGGACCTGAATATTTGTCCAGCTGAACATGCAGAATATCTCCTGACTGTATTAACGGGCTTTCGATGTGCGCTATTGAGGTTTCATCTTTAAATCCATAAATACCTTTCATCTCGGAAATGTTGGTTCTCTTCGAAAAAATAAATGCTAGATCTGTAACATCCTTTCTGAGAGATTGAAAATAAATTTGAGAATGCTCAGATTTTAGCCCCAATGCTATATAATTTAAAAAATACTCTTCTTCTGCGATTTTCAGAGTTTCTTTGAAACTTTTCCCCCTTGTAGCATACGCTTCTAGATCGGCAACTGCAATGTATATATCTGCACCTAAAGATTGATAATAAATTACCTGGTCAATCGTCATTTTATGACCAAAATGCATCTTGCCAGACGGCATCAATCCTGTTAATACCGCAAATTTCCGGTGATTGACTATTGCGTCGTAAACAGTGTCAAACCCTCTGTGCCCGAATATTATATTTCTCCTGAACAGTTTTTGCGGATCTGGCAATTTAAAGTTAAACTCTTCTATTCCAAACTCTCTTCGAAGCCTATTATAATCAATAAACTGCTGTGATGACCAAGGATCTATAAACATAGGAAAAAGAATAAAAAGAAATTATTTAATAGTTTCTATTTTATTTCCTGCATTACTTTTAATGAATAGCCATCTACTGTAAATACCATTGTCTCTTTTCCTTTGTACAAAAATTTCAATACCCAGATAGGCACATGCAATAACTCACCATCTGAAACATTTACATTGGTCTGTATTGACTGAATCATATGGTGCTGTGAATGTGCTTTTTTATCCTGTAGCTGATTTATATAGCCTTTTGCAGAATTTTTGGCAGCTTCCTCGCCTAGATCTCCATTCAAAACTTTTATATTTTTTGGTATCTTGGTCGTGTCGAACAACGCTCTGTTCTGTATATCAAATTGATAATCTAGCGCTTGATATTGCTGGTATCCTTTAATAGCGACCACTGGATACTGGTATTCTCCATGTATTGTATAACTCTTTTTTATGTTAACAGGTGCACCTACCGCAAGTATCGGCCCACGACCACGACTTACTGCACTGCTCAAAGCTGCTGCAGCGACCATTGTACCTACTGTCGTGGCTACGCTCTCTCCAGTCTCTGATGCCACATAGTTAGTGGTTGCAGTTGCTGGGATTATCCAGTATGGCACCATGCTCACGGAGATCTCTTTTAATTCAGAATGCTCAGCCACATGCTTGTGAAATATGCCTCTGTCCATCCATTCTTTTACTACCTGTATGACTTGATTGTTGTCAAGCGTCTTTGGCGGTAACATGGTATGGCTCTGTATCTGTTTCCAGCCCTCATTTGAAAGCGTGATCGAACTGCCACAGTATTCGCAGGTAATTATCATCTCTCCAAACTTCGGAGAAAATGGTGCACCGCAGTTTGGACATTTCATCTCTTTGAGTATATGTGATTCTTCAGCCGGTTTCGCTTCTGCCTGCTGAGCCGGTTGCGTTGTAACTTTTGTGCCACATTTATAGCAAAATTGTGCATCATCTGGCAATTGTGCTCCACATTTACTACAGTATATCATTTTTTTCACGCTCCTGTAATTTTATAGCCACAGTTAGGACAGAACTTTGTACCCACTGGTACCTCTGCATGACAGTTAGGGCATGTTATGGTACCTGACAGTTTTGTGCCACAATTTGGGCAGAATTTTGTACCTGCCGGCACAACCGCCTTGCAATTTGGGCATGTGATCGTAGCTGCAGTCTGTGTTTGATCTGCACCGCACACAGGGCAGAACTTTGCATTAGCATCTATCATAGCTCCGCATTTAATGCACTTTTTCTGGTTTTGTTGCTGAGACATCTGCCCGGCCATTGTACCACCCATCATGCCGCCTACACCCATTCCCGCTCCTAATCCCACACCCAATCCCGTCATAGCGCCTGCACCTCCACTTGGATTTTTTGCAGCGTCTACCATTGCCTGACCAGCCTGATATTGCATATAGTTCACTCCCAGAACTGACATCTGAGATCTTAGATCAATTGCTTTTTGTACTTCATCCGGCAAATTTATGGACAGTCCGGATATCTTATTGATCTCCAATCCGTACTGGTCAAAATGCGAAGGGGAATTTGCAAGCACAGCCTGCTCTATGTTCGTTAGATTTGCAGCCAGATCTGTAACTTTCAATCCCTGCGCCTTCATCTTTCCTAATGTATCATATACTAATATTACCATCTGATCTTTCATTCTTGATTCAACATCTGCAGAGGTTTCAACATTGAAAGTTCCTACAAACTGATTTATAAAATTCTCTGGATGTGATATTCTGTATCTATACTCCCCAAAGACACGCAGGTTCACTATGCCAAAATCTGCGTCGTTGAATATGTATGGTTCTTTACTGCCAAACTTGCCATCCAAAAACCTGCGCTGCAGATAATAGACTTCAGCTTGCTGTTGAACTCCTGACAAAAATTGGACCAGTTTTCCTGCAACCGGAGCATTTAATGATGTTAACGCATATCGATCAGGTTTGTCAAAATAAGTTAATACTTTACCATCTCTGAAAAAAACAGCAATCTCATCTTCTCTTACCACTATGTTATCATTTAACCTGATATTTCTTGGAACTTTCCACATAATGTTGGTTTCTTTATATTGATCTTCCCATATTATTGTGGTAGCACCTATTACGCTATCTCCACTTCCTACCTGCGCCTGCTTTTTAAACATAATATATTCCTCCGTTTATACTTTTATACCTTGTATTACTATCATTCTCTCATTAAACTTATCTCTCAGATCCTTTATAGCGCCAGATACAGATTGTAGCTTTGCATAGCTATCCTGAGAGTTTCCACTCATCACCGCATTCACAAGTTCTTTTATTTCATTATTTAAGGTGTCTGCTTGCGCTATAAAATTATAATCATATTCGTACATGGCATTAAGATTATCTGCCGTAATTCTAATAGGTGGCGAGATCCCCGAGTATCCTTGCTGTGCATGTCTTATCGCTCCTTCCAATTGCTGGATCTCAGAAAAAAGTGTTTGAAACTGGGATAATCCGGCATATAATCCTCTGTCCACAAGCATTTTTCTTAAATCCTGAAGGTTGTTTATGTTTTCATGCATTTTATTTGCAATCTGGATTCTAAGATAATTATCAGCTTCTCTTATATCTTCTAGTCTCCTATACCCTGAATATCCTGGTATTAATAACTGCAATTTCTTTAAAACTCCTCTGCTATCTTCGACCTGATCTCTTATATCTGCCATATTATTTTGCACCTCGACTTCTTTTAACATTCTCCAAAGACCTTAACCTCCAGTATATAAATACTAGAGAAATTACAAAAATAAAAAGTAGTATTAATAGATATGGAAAACTGAACTTTATTACCGTATTAGCATAAAAAAGCGTGCCGAATCCAAAAATATAATAGGCCCATGCAAAGCTTTTTAATATTATGTTTGTGCCTATAAAAGCATATAAAAGATAACCAATGAGAGAAAATACTAAGGACAGTATACCAATATAAACTACAGCAACTAATTTATCTGTGTTGGATACGAAAAGATAATAGAATAATAGTACTGCGAACAATGTTAGTACTATTGCAATAATTATGCCTATAAATCTACTGCTTTTCATCTGAATCAAACCTCATAACTTTATCAAATATATCTATTTTTCTATATAATTATATTTTTATTGCATAATAAAAACATTATGATTTAACTTTAAATTTTCAGATTGTTTCATAGATGTATAAAAAATAAAAATTTTTAAATAGTAGATTACAAATGCCGAAACTATTACAAAAAAGGTGAACTTTTATGTCAACAAAGCTGTTTGAAGTTGAAGTGGTAAGAGACGGGGATATATTCATTGCAAGAATTACGTTGCAGAGTGGAGAAGTAGTGAGCATAGAAAGCGAGAATTTAGACGAAGTGCTGGAAAATTTGAGCTCAGAACTTCAAGAAAAATATGATGCTTTATAAAAAAATCACTCTTTTTCCATTAATTATATACTTTTTTTCAGTGAGATTTTTAAGGGCGAAAATTAGAGTTTCATGCTCATATGGCAATATTCGTTCTGCCAGACTTTTTGGCGTATCTGTATCCAAAACATTTACAGCAGTTTGAGCAATTATAGGACCCCCATCGATATCTTCGGTTACAAAGTGCACAGTACAGCCAGAAACTTTACATCCTGCTTTTAACACTGCCTCATGCACATGTTCACCATAGTACCCCTTACCTCCAAATGCCGGAAGTAGCGCTGGATGAATGTTTATAATCTTATTTTCATATTTTCTTATAAATTTAGAAGTTAAAATCTTTAAATATCCAGCAAGTACCACTATATCTACATTATGCTCTTCTAAAATTTTCAATACTAATTCATCAAATTCTTCATCACTCTTGTTTTTTGGCGAAATATAAATAGCAGGGATTTTGTTTATGTTAGCACGCTCTAAACCATAGGCATCTTTTCTATTGGATATTACAACCTTGATCTCGCAGTTAAGTTTGCCAGCTTTCACGGCATCTATTATAGACTGAAGATTAGTTCCATGCCCAGAGATCAACACACCTAAATTTATCATTGTCCATATAATATAATAGGGATATTTAAATTTATTAATCTGTATTTACAATCTCGTCAAATTTCAAGAGACTGATATCTCTTATGCCAATCGCAATTTCAAGTTCTATTGGCGTAATGATCGGCTTATTGAATCTGTTCCAGTCATCGATCGCAATCCTTGGACACGCAAAAGATACAAATGCGTCTACATTATAATTCAGCATTTGATTTGGATCCAGCAGATTTAAGTATACTATATATGCTTTCTTGCCTTGCTCTTCAAGAACTTTTTTTATATGCTCAGCATATTTGCCTCTGAATTGACCTGCTTTAGTAGAAACAATAAGTGCAAAAGTGCTCGCATTCTTTACCATTCCTATGGCCGCATATCTCTGCCTAATAATCTTGTCAACCTTTTCTGTGACAGTTCTTATCTCTCTCATCAGAGGATCAATTATGTAGACTTTCTTGCCAGTAACCATCTCAATGCCAATGGCATGAAAATCACCGTTGCTTAGTATGATATAGCAATCCACTTTTTTTGCTATGCTTCGCACAGAGCTGAAGTTGCAACCAAGTACCTGCCCATTGTAAGTGATTCGTGGGTCACTATCTCCTATATACGAATCAATATGCTTTTTCGATAGAAACTCAGAGATCTCTGGCAACATATCTATGTATTGCAATGTTGCCGTCAAACCTATTTTTTTGCAATTTATCTTATTGAGTTGATCCTTGATCCATTCAATATCCATTTTTACTCTCATCTCTACAAAATAAACAGGTACGTTAAGCTTCAGGTTAGGAATAATAGAATGCCCAAAATGCAGGATCATGTCACATCCATACCGATTATCTGGAATGTCACAGGCCCCAAAACAAGGATCTCCAGAAAACACCAGCTCAAACCCCTGCAATTGATCTGTGATGTATGAATAATACTGTTTTAAGCCTTCAGGCAACTGTATCAGTATCTTTTTCACCTTTTTATCTGTAAGCATCTTTCTTATTTCGTTCCAGTTTATGTTGTATTCTTCCATCCTACCCTCCTCATTTCTCTTTCAAGATCTCTCAAAAAATCATTTATGATTGGCTTAGTAATATGCGGCATAACTACAATTCTTAATAAATTATCATATTTGTTGTATCCCACCATCCATTTTGGTTTTAGTCTGTTAGCTATCTTCTCAGATGATTCTGTTTTTATGTTTATAATGTTCATAACAGGTTTTAACAATACATCAATGTTTTTTTCCTGAAGCATGTCGTACATATATAACGTATTTTGATAACAATTCTTGACCATTCTTTTATATCCTTCCATGCCCATTTTTCTCATTACTGCGTATGCAGCGGCAACATTGCCACTACTTCTGGTGCCAAGTAACGTAGTGCTTATCTTGCTGGTCAGATACTCTGAGGAAAAACTAATCAGATCAAAATAATTATCTTTGAACAGCAATGCTCCAGCGCCTATGGTGCTGAGCCCCATCTTATGTGGATCTATTGATATAGAATTCACACCCTCTATCTCAAAATCAAAGTTAGGTAGCTTGTATCCCAACATCTTTAAGAAAGGTATTATAAATCCACCAAATGCTGCATCAACATGCAAAAAAATGTTATATTTTCTTGCAAAATCGGCCAGTTTATCAATGGGGTCTACAGTGCCGTACTCAGTAGTACCAGCGATGCCGATGATTGCCATAACGTCATCAGGATTGGTCTCTTTGACAATTGAATAGTCAATAACGTAATTATCTGTAAGAGGCACTATTTCCAAGTTCAGGTTCAGCAAATCAGCAGCCTTAACAACTGAAAAATGCGCAGCCTTGGATACTATTACCGTATTTTTCTCTTTTTTTAACTTTTTAGCTGCCCATAAAGCGGTAATATTTGATTCTGTTCCGCCGCTAAGCACTCTCCCATATGCATTTTTGTTATGCAACAACTCTCCAATACCTTTAATCACTTTTTCCTCAACTTTCTTTGTCCCTGGAAATAAGTAAGGGTTTCCAAGATTTGATTCTATAAACCTGCTATTTGCCCAAACAGCTATGCTTTCAGGTTCGCTGCTCATAGAACTCAAAATGGTGCCATCCCTATATTTATAATTCTCACTATAATAGTTCAATAATTCCTTCTTTATCTCCTTCTCAGATATTCCTCTTTTTTGCATAATCAATCTCCTTTTTTTAGAAAATATATATATTCATGCTTGAACACAAAATAGCCACTTTTAAGGGCTCTATATCTCCATAAAGAGTACTTTCCACGCTTTTCTCTGTTTTCTTCAATATTTTTTACAACTATTCCCTTCAGAATATAATTATACTTTAATATGATCTGCAATGTATAGTAGCTTAATGGAACTAATGCTCCGTTTTCATATTTGTCACCTATGACAAATACCATGTATCTTCCTGGATCCAGAAGATCATATGTGTTTTTTATCACTATATCTATCCTATCTAAAAATTCAGTTAACGTTGCAGAATTTGACAAGTCCATTACTTTTGTAGTAAAATGTATAATATCCCAATATGGTGGATGAATCATCAATAACTGGAACCTGCTATTGATTTTTTTCAATTTATTATATGTATCAGGATTGGTAGAGTCAGCACTAAATACTTCTGAAATTGTGTCAGATTTTATTTCTTTTAATTTTTCTTTTGCAACTTCTAAGATTTGGTCATTAATATCTATACCTATCGCATTTCTACCTTGATACTTTGCCTCTATTAATGTAGTGCCTGCTCCCATAAAAGGATCTAGAACCCACTCTCCCTTTTTTGTAAATCTAATAATTGCTTGCCTTGGAATCTGTGGTATGAAATTGCCATGAAAATTGGGGTCATGGACACCAGAATTGTCTCTGGAAGAAAATAACCAGAGAGAGTCTGTGATAATATCATCGTACTGTTTCCATTTTTTCATATCTAAGTTGTTAATAGACACAGACAACAGAAATAAGTTTATAGATTTAAAATTTTGTAATAATTAATTTGAATAAATCTTTTTTTAAATAAAGCTCAAAAGTTAAACTATTGCGTGTTTAAAAATAATAAAAGAGATAGAGATACTTCACATTCTCATGCTTATTTCTATTGAAGATACATTACTCTCTCTATCTTCATTTTTTACTTTTTCAGTATCTATTTTTACCTCAGATTTTACATCTGGTAAAAATCTATGTTTAACTATCTCAGCTATGTCCACAGCTTTAGCAATTGTACGGCCTCTTGCTTTTATAACCACCAGTTTAGAACCAGTCTTAAACTGTGTGATTACTGCAAGAACATAGTTCATAGTTGGCTTCTTTCCAATAAATACCACATTTTCGTTGCTTTTTTGTATTTCTGCCATATTAGTACCTCCGTAAGATTGTTTTTTTGTATTTAATGTATGATTTGATACTACTTATATTTTTTGGTTTTGTATGCATGTCACGTATTATTTTTCAGTAATTCGCATTATTAAATTACATTTGTGTATGCCTGCAAAGATTACCTCAATGCCATATCGTAGTTTTTGTATAGATAGGTTGAAGTTAAGTTTAAATATATGGTTAGGTTTATGCCCAATATGGATAATACAGCAAAGCCATTACAAATACTACAGAATGCGTTAAATAAAAATGTTTTGATCTCTGTCAAAGGAAGTAAAGAATATAGAGGGCAGTTAAATGGATATGATCAACATATGAATCTCGTACTCAAAAACGCAGAAGAAGTTATTGAGAACCAGTCAAAAGGAATATTAAATACAGTAATAGTTAGGGGAGATAACGTCATATATATTTCTCCATCATAATTAAATTAAGAGGTGTAATAGTTATGGGAGCAGGTACTCCTGCATTAGGTAAACACGGGAGCCGTAAGACACACATCAGATGTAGAAGATGTGGATATCATGCATACAATATCCACGAAAAGAGGTGCTCACACTGTGGCTATCCCGCACCAAGGCTCAGAAGCTATAATTGGGCGAAAAAGCACTGAATATTGTGGTGTTTTGGGATTTAAGAGCCACAGTAGTATAGTATCATCACTATATTTTGGATTAAGAAGTTTGCAACATAGAGGCCAAGAATCTGCCGGCATAAGTTTATATAATAATAATAAAGTTTATACGTATAAGGGTATGGGGCTGGTACATGAAGTCTTTACACGAAATTTATTAGATTCGTTATCTGGAAACAGTGGAATAGGTCATGTCAGATACTCAACTGCAGGATCTTCGATCATATCAAACGCACAACCGATAATGATCCATACTGCCATGGGAGATATGGCTATTGCTCACAATGGCGAGATTTCAAATGCGGCAGATGTTAGAGAATATCTAGAAAGAGCAGGAGACTCTTTTTTTACAGAATCTGATACTGAGCTAATTTTAAAATTGATAGCTTTAGAGTCTACAAAGCGTGGAAATATTATAGATGGAATTAAGAAAAGCATGAGATATCTTAAAGGCTCATATTCTTTAGCTTTTCAGATAAATGATAGAATATTTGCAATAAGAGATCCATTAGGGATTAGACCGCTGGTGCTTGGTAAACTTGATGGTGGATATGGGATAGCGTCAGAATCAGTTGTATTTGATGCCTTGGGCGGAAAAACAATAAGAGACATCTATCCGGGAGAGATTTTAGAAATTGAGCCGGATGAGGCTATCACGCACTATAGAATAGAAAATGTGCAGACTGCTTTTTGTATGTTTGAGTATGTGTACTTTGCAAGAGCAGATAGCACAATGAACAGCAAAAACATATATTCTGTCCGCAAAAACCTTGGCAAGTTTCTGGCCCGTGAGCATCCTGCAGATGCAGATATCGTGGTGCCTGTACCAGATTCTGGCAGGACCCATGCACTTGGATATGCAGAAGAAGCAAACATTCCATTTGCTGAAGGATTGATGAAAAACAGATATATAGATCGCACGTTTATTATGCCTTCAGAAAAAGAAAGAGTACAGGAAATTCAGCTGAAATTAAATCCTATAAAAGAAGTGATTAACGGCAAGAAAATAGTGCTTATTGATGATAGCATTGTTCGTGGAAATACAACAAAGAAGATTGTTAAATTGTTAAAAAATGCAGGGGCAGAAAAAGTTCATGTTAGAATCGCCTCGCCACCTATTATTGCACCTTGTTACCTGGGAATAGATATGAAAACCAGAAGCCAGTTTATTGCATCTGGAAAGACCGTAGAAGAAATAAGAGAAATTATCAATGCCGATTCTTTAGGATATCTAAGCATAGCTGGACTTGTAAAAGCTATTGGAATAAATGAAAATGATCTATGTCTGGGCTGCTTGACAGGCACTTACCCTGTTCCTATAAAAGGAGAAAAATACAGGGATCAGTTAATTCTCAACAATTTCTATAAGCTCTAACCTGTTTTTAAAATTCTATCTACACTCTTGTTAATTTTATCTTTTAGAGCCGGTCCAATATTGGTATTTCCATAATAATCCATCTTTGCAGCAATTAATATCTTACCGCTCAGCATTCTTGCTATTTTGCCACGTTTTGGTGCCGGTGCATTGTGTACTGCCGGATGCTTGAATAAAATGCCGTACTTTGGTGGCTTTGACCCTTTTTTTAAATGCCTGAACATGGCTGTTTGTGCGCCTAAAACCTGCAACTTGCTCGCTGGCATATTTGCCAGTTTTTGAAGATTGCCCGCATGATAAATGAGCAGTGCACCTATCAGTGGTCCTGCAACAATCTTTAAATTCGGTGCAACTTGATCCATAGTAGCTTCTACATAATTTTCTAATTGAGATTTAAGCACCATCGCGTTTTTAACAAATTCTGAAAAAGATAATAGCGCTTTTTTATCGTATTCTGTTCTTGATATTAAAGTCTCAACATTTTCCATAATATTTGATATTGTATCGTCCACAGATCGATCAGTTTTTAGTGTATATATGCCATACCATTCTGACAGATGCTCAAATAAAAAATTTGTGTATATGTCCAGGTCCTGCAATGTTGATATCGCTTGCAAAATTCCTTCTTCTTTAAGTGTTTCTTCCTTAATTCTCAGCTTTCCAAATTCTAATAAAGACCGCTGTAAGAGTTTCATATCTTCTTCAGTATTCAGTATTTCGTTATAATCCACATATTTCTTTATAAAATCATTGAACTCGCCATTTCTGAGCTTTTGAAAATATTCTGGTAATTTCTCTTTTTCATATTCAATTTTATCCACAACGAGTCCGTCTTTTATTGCATAAATCCCATGCCATCTAACATATGCCATAATAATACAATTGCTTTACACTCATAACTTTTTCTATTTTTCAATGTACTTTTTTTTCCAGAATGAAGGATATATGCCACGCTCAATAATGACCTCTTTCATTTTGGCAATCATACCACTGTTCATTTTTGGATAATCTTCACTGTTTATTGCAGATATTCCCACACCGATCAATTCTTCCTTTTTAGTATACAATGATACATACTCTCCTTTATTAAATTTAGATTCTAAGGAACTCACTCCTTTGAAATATAAAGGGGACCCATGTGCCAGGGCATCAACTGCAAGATCACGCACAATTATTTTTGGGAGACTGCTCGCCAGCTCCTCTCCCGGATGTATCAATTTTCGCAGATAGCTGTCATCGCCCTGCAAATAATAATAATGACCATCTAACAGATTCTGTAAAGTACAAGAAATAGACTCGTCAAATATCCCTGTTCTGGTTCTTCTTAACTCTTCCATATGTGCGCCTACTCCTAAAGCGTCTCCAATGTCCACGCAAAGAGTTCTGATATATGTTCCTGCTTCAGTGCTAACCTTAAATAACACATCTCTCTTTGAAATCTCTAATACATCGATTTTGTATATTGTTCGTTTTCTGAGCCTTCTGGCCACTGCCGCCCTGACCGGCGGCGTTTGAAATATAACCCCTTGAAAATCGTTCATTACTGCCATGATATTCTGAGGCTCTACATCCTTATGCAGACGCATAAGCGCTATGTATTCTTTAGAGTCTAAATGTATAAAATTCACAATTCTTGTAGCTTTGTTTAATGAGACCGGTAATATTCCCGTCACATTAGGATCCAGAGTGCCTGCATGACCTGCCTTAGATACCTGCAGTATATTTTTTACCCATGCGCTAACCTGATGGCTTGTAGGTCCTTTAGGCTTATCTATAAAAACGACTCCAAAGTTCAAGAGCTCTTCAATACTTTTTTTTTCAGTAACCATTAGCCTTTACATACTCCATTATTATTTTAGTGACCGTTTCTGGGTCTTTATCATCGCTATCTATTATCAGATCATATATTTTTAAATCTTCATAATGTATATTATATATTAATAGATACCTATACTTTTCAGACTGTTCTCTTAATGCTAGGTTCTTGCGTATCTCTTCTTCTGCACTTGTTTCTCTCCCAGATATTCTTTTAACCCTAACCTCAAATGAGGCTGTGATATAAATCTTTATCGCTTTGATATTATTTAAATATGCAATCCATCCAGCTAATCTAGAATCTAATATTATATTATCGTTGTTTTCAAGCTCTTTTTTCAGATAATCATCTATTTTTCTATCGATTTCCTGGTTATTTTCAGAATATTTGCTAAACTGTTCTATGCTCATGTTGTGGGCATTAGCAAGTTTTCTAAATACATCCCCGCCAGAAATATAAAAATAAGATAGTTTCTTTGCAATTAATTTAGAAACAGTAGTTTTACCACTGCCAGGTGGGCCACTAACTGTTAACTTCATAGAGTTTTTAACCTCTTCGTAAACTCATACATTTTGAATATGTAAGTCATTACTTGTGCAAATACCGCAGTAAAAAGCGAAGAAACAATCATCCAGTAAGGTATCACAAAATAATATGCATTATACGGTAGATTAGAAGCCCATGGCACATTAAAATATTTTAGCGTTGCCAGATGGACAGGATATATTGTTTTCTGGCCTCCTAAAAATACATAAAGCCATGTGAATATTGCAATAACAATAAACATTGTGAGCATTGTGGGTTTCATCTGTGCATTCATCATTTCCATCTGCTCTGGCATCATTTTCTGCTGCAATTTCCTGTACTGGTTTATCTTGGCTATATCCCTGCTTCTGTAAGCTTCCCTGCTCTTTTTTTGCATCTCTTTCATCTTATTCTGTATTTTTCCAAACTTTATCCAGTCTGCAAAATAGTGCCTTGCATATGTGTTTATCAGTGTTATTACCACACCTGCAAAGATAATTGTTAACATTGGCAGTGCTCCATTGAACCCTAATACAGGAAAGAATACATAGCCTACAGCATATGCTATAGCATCTCTTATTTGAGGGGATAAAATAATGATAAAAGAGAGCATCATGAATAAGAAGTAAAACCCCATCGTGCTGCCGCTTTGCCTCGGGACCGGTGCATTCTGCTCAGCCATTTCTTATCATCTCTGATAGCTTAAGTACTGTTTCCTCAACTTTACCCTCTTTGTTTTGAATGATTATGACATTTGCACCAGTCTGAACAGAACATGCAGCTGCAAAAGCTCTGTTTATGCTCTGATGCTCTTCTATGCTCAAAACCTCATCTTCATCTCTTACTCGAGTCTCATCTTTTTTCCTTCTTGATGATATGTCTTTCGAGTCTGCCTCGATCAATACTAACAGGTCAGGCTTCAATTCTTTGAGCACCCAGGAAGGCAATCCTGGCAAATATCCGGAATTGGTTTTTATAGACATGTGTGTGTCTACAATAACATTCTCAGATTTGCCGATCGCCATTGCTGCTTCTTTCTGTATATCTCTCTGCCATTCAACTTTCTGTTTTCTTATATCATCCCTTGATGTCACACCATATCCCTTTGCAATGTTGAGCATTACTGTTCCGTAGTTCTGTATCGGGTAACCCATGTTTTTGCTTACTCCTTCTAATATCGTGCTTTTTCCAACACCTGGAACTCCAGTTATTATTATTCTCATTTTTACTCACCCTTCAAAAAATTGTCTTACAACAGGATGCATTTCCATAAGCTGTTCTCTTCCCATTGCTTCATAAAACTGTATCATTATACCTACTGCCAGCAACAATCCGGTACCGGTAGTATTTCCTATAGTACCTATCAGATCTGCCACTGCTGCAAGTGCACCTACCGCAGCACCGCTAAATATAGTGATCGCTGGAATATACTTATCTAATACGCTCTCAATTATCTTGGGCTCACGCCGGAAACCTGGTATCTGCATGCCGCTGCTCTGAATCTGTTTTGCTACCGCCTTGGAATTCATATTTGTTGTATCGATCCAGAATATTGCGAATAGTACACTCATCCCTACCATAAACGCTGTAAAAGCGAATACTCTTATCAATTCCTGCCAGTATGTGTGTCCTAGAAACTCTGCCTGGTAAGTTGTTGGTTCCATTAATGGCAATAGCCATTGCCCTATCCCATTGATCTGGTTTAGATAATAGGCGAGACCTCCTATAGGTGTAGTCTGGTTTATGCCATACATCTGTATCTGGGCAGCATTTGGATATACCCCAAGCAGAGGATTGTGCCCTATCAATGGTATGTGTGCAAGCGCAGGATTGGTCCAGAATATCATTGTCCACATTGCTACATTAGCAAGTAACGCTGTCGTTAAAATTACAGGTATATTTGAAGCGTACATCAGCTTGATAGGATATCTGCCTCTTGCTCCTCTAGCACGTTCATGCGCAAGCGGCAGCTCAATCTTAGTGCTCTCTGTCCACGCCACTACCAAAAATATCAATACCGTGCCTATCAATGCAACGATAGGATTTGGCTGAGCAAACAAAATCGTTTCAATCCTCCCTGCATAAAGCTGACTTGACGAAAAATGGATCAGCAAGTAAGCTGTTTTTGGTATTACTCCGCTGGGCGGGTTTGCAAGAGATACAGGAAGTGCAACATTGGAAGGTATCCAGTTTATGATACCCGTAAAAGTAGCCTGAGCAACTCCAGCAGCGATAAATAATGATATACCTGATCCTATGCCCCACTTTGAGACCAACTCGTCCATTAAAAACACTAGGTATGAGCCAAAAAATATCTGTACTACTATTAAAGTCCTGGCTAAAAACAATCCTTGCCCGGCCCATATACCATTTAAGATTGCAATAAATGATGTGGAAGGATCCAGATACCCGAACACCTGAGGTATTGCCTCTACCAAGATCATTATTATTACCAGCAATTTTTGCGTTTGCTGGTACATACTTTTGTCTTCTTCATTTGTTAAATCAAAATTAATTATTTTAGCACCGACAAATAACTGCATTATAATCGATGCTGTAACGATTGGCCCTATTCCAAGCTGCATTAAAGTACCAGACGCACCGGCCAATATGGCCCTGAAAGAGGCAAATACATCTATGATCTCCGATGTATTCAGTCCGTAGATAAATATGTTAGTAAGTGCAAAATAAAGTATCAACACTGTGCCTGTCCAAAACAACTTTTCTCTAAATAATACATGCCTGTCTGGCTTAATTACGCTCGGTAATCTCTCCACCAATGGCTTTAAACCGTATAGTTTACTTTTCTTATCTCCATTATATGATAAAATCAAATATAAAATATAATACAGTGGCGCAAGTAATAACAGTATTACAGTATTTGGAAGCCACTGTGCCATATATATACTATAAAAGCTCTGCAAAGACAATAGTTTGCCGGCAATATATGAAATATAAACATAAATAGTGGCAATAAACAATATAGCTACAATTACGCTTACTCCTCTTTTTCTAGGGATTTTATCAGTGACTTCAACCATCTAGTTCTACCCCGCCACCAGCTTTTTTTATCTTTTCTATTGCCTGTGCGGATGCTTTTTCAACTTTCAAGTTCATTTTTTTGGTGGGTGTGCCCTTCCCTAAAAGCTTGGTTATGCCTGCACTGGTCAGATCTACAGTCCATAGATCATTATCATGTTTAGCATGCCCAATATCCTCAAAAAACTGAAGATTTTGCTCAAGTTCCATAATGTTTATAGTACTGTCTGGAACATTGTTATTGTGGCTTACAAAGCCATGTCTTCCCCAGTGATACCTGTAAAACTTGTTCAGCCAGATCCATCTATGCTTTCCAAGCCCGGACATTCCTTCTCCACCGCGAAGGCCTCTGCCTCGTCTTCCTTTCATGCCATGTCCATGTCTCCTATATCCTCTAAATTTTCTAGCTCTGTCTGTCATATTATTCACCTATATATGATCATATTCTTTACAAGATTGTTTATCTCTTTACCCTGATATCCTAAGGCTCCACCTTCTTTGTGAGACCTTTTTGTCTTTCCATATCCTCCTTTTGGTGGCGAAAGCCGAAAAAGGGGCTTTATCTCTGGTATCTCTCCATAAACAATCTTTCTCTCTATTAAGGCTGTTGTTAATTCATCAATGCTCTGGTATGATGTATTCTCCTTTATATATTCATCTGTTACTGCTTTATCACCTATTAATCGACCCTTTTTAGTAATCAGCTCTTTTAAAGTTTCTTTATCTATTTCACCCCATGTAACATAATCATTTACCTTTCTTAACATTCCTTCATTTTCTTTGTTTTTCTTTAATAATACCGCATGGTTTATACGGGTCAATCTTAATATTTTCAGTGCGTCTGCAGTATCTGTATTAATCTTAGTCCGTCCCCTCACTCGTATCACTATGTACATTATTTACACCTCCTTTATAGATAGGTAAACTTACACTTAACCTGCTGCTAATTCTCATGATGATCGTTGCTTTTAATGCATCATATGTTGCAAATGCATAATTAACCGTAGTCTTTGTATGACCCTGTGTAAATCCCCATACATCGCTTATTCCAGCTAATCTTAACACTGCTTTTGATATGTTGCCAACTGCAAGGCCTACTCCTCTCGGAGCAGGTTTTAAAACCACTCTTACAGATCCTGCACTGCCCACCACCTTAAATGGTAAAGAATGAGATGTATTACAACCACATTCCCAGGATCCGCAACCTCTTTTAATTTCGATGATTTTTAATTTTGCATTTTGTATTGCTTTCTTTATTGTAGGACCTACTTCTTTGCCTCTAGCCCTGCCTATACCTACAAAACCATTTTTATTTCCTACTACCACCGTAACTGCAAAGTTGGTTCTTCTCCCTGAATCGGTCATCCTCTGTACCATCTTGACATCAAGCACTTCTTCCTCTAAGCCAGGCATGAGCAAATCTACTATCTGCGGTTCTTTTAAAGGTAAATATGATGATAATGCTTGGGAAAGTGTCGTGATCTTTCCGCTTATGACTAATTTTCCTAACTTTGTCTTCGGTATCCATTCTATGTTCTCTTTAGCCATACAGTTATTCCTCCAATTTAGATTTAATTTGAGTTATTTCAGATTCCATATCTTTGTTCAGATGCTTTCCAGAAAGTCTGTCTGCACTGGGAATCTTGTCTTCACTATGCGGAATCAATAATCCTGCATCTAACATACCCTGTAGCGCCGCAAATACTCTGCCACCTTTTGACGGCACTTGCCTTCCAATGTCAAGCACTGCTTTCTCTATTCCTTTTTTTATGGCTCTCTTCCCTGCAAGATATCCAGCCAGATATGCTGCTGGAACGGTCTTTGTAGAGTATGACCAGCCATATTTTTTTAATTCTATAGCCGTGGCTGACGAGATAACCTTATCTCCAATAGCTTCAAAATTCACAATCTGAACAATTGTGTTCTGCAACGTCTTTCTGACTACAGCCCTTGGAATATTAGCTCTTAACAGGTTTAAACGAGTTCTGTAATCTGTAATGTTCTTTCTTCTTCTTTTAAATGGTAATCTATTGACAGTCATTTTTTCACTCCTTCTTTTAACTCGAGATGTGACAGTAAGTGGGCCCTGTTCTTAAAAGATCCACCTTTGGCAAGCAAATAATATCTGCGATAAACATGAGCATCTATCTTGTTATCTGTTCTCAAAGATTTTAAAGTTTTTCTTAATACCCTTATATTTTTCATCCATCTCTGTTTCTTTGGATACCTTGCGTATTTTGTACCTCTTCTAGATCCCTGACCTCTTCTCAGCCCTTTGCTTTTCTGCATTTTATTGTGCCTTATTCTGCTTCTGGAATTTCCAACTACATCTTGTTTCTTGATTACTCCTTTTTTAATTAACATCCTTACATCGTCTCTGGATATGGCAGATTCTATGTCTTCTTCAGCCTTTGGATCTAGATAAACCCTGTTTACCCCGCACTTAAATATTTTTGACGCTAATCTTTTTTGAAATGTTAAATCCATATTTTCTCACCTTTCTAAACCGTTGAGAACTTTTAATCCCAGCTTATTCGCTTCCTTCACTATCTCTATCTTTTTTCTCATTCCCACAGTACGTGCGATCCTGACTGCATCTTTTTTAGGGTCTAGATTTTTTAAAGATTCAATATTGTAAACTAAAATGTCCCTGAATCCACTTGAATGCAGATACCTTACCTTTCTGGGGCCTCTGAATCCACTGTCTACATTGGGGGGCCGGTATCCTTTTTGTTCTCTTAACTTAGAATGCTTTCCTTTTGGCTTTCTCCATGACTCTCCAAGTTTAGTATATCTGAACCATTCCTGCCTTTTAAATTCAGGTCTCTTCTTATTCATTTTGTTTCTGATTTTAAGTAAAATCCTTTCTTTATCATTTAAATCCGGTTTCATTGAACTTCACCTTTATTTGTGATATATATGCCATCCTGAAACACTCGCGGATCAAAATGCTTGATCTTCGTTGCAAATTCTATGTTTGCTGCAGTTTGCCCTACTTTTTCTATGTCTATGCCTGAAACTGTAAGTATATCACCCTTAAGAGTCACTTTCACGCCTTCTAATATCTCTGCCGAACGAGCTGTTTTTTCTCCGAGAAAGTTCTCTATCAGTACATGATTGTCTTTAACTGTGACCTTGATCGGAAAGTGTGCGTATAAAACTTTTAAGCTGTATTCAAACCCTTCTGTTACCCCTTTTATCATATTGTTTATGTGCGCCATCCATGTTCCAATAAGGCTGTACTGCTTTCTTTTTGGCAATTTTACATATAATTCTATCTTTTTACCTGCAATGCTAAGCTTTATATCATTATCCTTGAACTCTCTGGCAACTGATCCTTTTGGACCTTTTATGGATAATATTGAGTCGGTATAACTTACAGTAACCTTGTCTGGCAAGTCAATGCTGTATTTTAATTCTGGAAACATTACCATATCATTTCACCACTCAATATACATAAGCAATAAGCTTTCCTCCAAGCCCATTCTTCTTGGCCTCTTTATGTGTCATTATACCATGATTTGTAGAAATTATCAATATCCCAAAATCTTGAGCCGGTAACAGTCTTCTCTCATACTTTTCAATATCTTTGTTCTTTACAGAAAATCTTGGCTTTATAACGCCACAGCCATTAATGACCGGCACTACTTTCACTTTAAATTTGCCACCCTGATTGTTTTCAATAAACTCAAATTCTGAAATATAGCTATATTCCTGCATTATCTTCAATATTCTCCCTATAAGCTTTGATGCAGGCTTCACCTCTACCTCTTGAATTCCTTTAATCGCCGCATGTTTAATTGTGTTTAATGCATTATTTAACGGATCCATATTCATCTTTATCACCTTTATTAGGAATATTTTCTAAAACCAATATCGTAAGCTGTTTCTCTGAAACACTGCCTGCATAATCTTAGGCCATATCTGCGTATCAAGCCTCTTTTTCTGCCACATCTTATACAGCCATCATGTCTTCCATAGTTCTTTTTAGGCCTCTGTTTTGACTGTACCATTGTTATTTCACCTCTATTACTTTTAGATTAAAATTCTTGATCATATATTCCATAGTTTCTTCCCTTTTTACTCTCTCTTTAGAAGATAGCTTTTTGCTTCTTATGCGCCTTAACTCTACTCTGTATCCACCTTTTCTTTTAAAGCTAACATTTACATCTAATCCGAATATCCCAATGTCTGGATCATATTTCATGCCCTCAAAGGTGGTGTAATCCCTCACACCGAAACTTAAGTTTCCATTATTGTCAAATGAATAAGATGGTACTTTGAAATCTTTTACCCATAATGCTCTTTTTAAAAATGTTAATGCTTCTGCTTTTCTTAATGTTACTTTCACACCCACAGGTTGATTTTTGCGTAAGTTCCAGTCCCTGATTGTTTTTTTGGATATTGTGGTCACTGGATCTTTGTTTGTGAGCAATCTTAAAACATTCTCTGCCTTTTTTAGCTTTTCTCCACCTTCTCCTACACCAATATTCAATACTACCTTGTCTAAAACAACCTCTTTCATAACATTACTCATCTAATTTCACCTCTGGAATTCTGATCTCAGCTTTAGTCGTGCCAATGACAAATACATTCTCTTTGGTAGATTCAAAGCCTTCTTTGAATTTGACACTGTTAGGAGCTGTGGATTTTGTCTTTATATAACTTTCTATTTTTGCAATCTTACCGATATTCTGCCCACCAATAGTTAATACATAACTGCCCGGTTTGAAAGGATAGTGATCTATCACTTTTAAGTCAGGGAGACTTATTTTTAAGGTATCTCCTGCCTTGTAGCTCTTCTCTTCAGATAATATTGATTTGCCATCATGTAGTATAATCTGAGTTTTTCCACCCTTTAAAGTAACTTTTTTATGAATCTTTACAAGCTTCCAGATCCCTTCTTCATTTGGAACGCTCATCACTCTCAAAATACCGTTATTATCATAAATTAACCTATAGTATTTGTCTGTAGTTTTAATGTAAATTATATCCATCAATCCGACCGAGTATTTGGGGTCTGTTACTACTTTTCCATCAACAAAAATGTTTCTGCTTACAATTATCCTTTTAGCTTCCCTTGCCTTGTCAGCCAGTTTTAATATATCTCTTATAATTACACCTAATGCTATGCTATCCTCAGATCTGTGAGGCCCAGCTCTAGGCTTGGCTAACCATGGATCCACTTTTCTGGATATCTTCAATATCCTTGGCGCTGCTAACCTCTTTAAATGTTTACTCATACTGATCCTCCTTCTTTACTTTCTTCTGAAGGTTCTTCATCTGCTTTTTCAGGTTCTGCTTTTTCCTCGTTAACTTCTTCCTTAACTTCTGTAGTTTCCTCTTTTTCCGGTTCAGGCTCTTCAAATGCTATCTTTTTAATTTCCGCTATTTTCCTGAGTTTCTCAATTCTTTTTTTATCATCTAAGCTTAACTTTGTGATCAACAAGTTAGAAGCATCTAAATAATACAAAACCTGCTTTTTATCAGATTTTGAAATAGTGATTCCTTCTACCGCTAATTTGCGATCTTTTACATTTACTTTAGATATTTTTCCTTCAAATCCCTTAAATTTGCCCCTTTGCACTTTTACGGTATCTCCCTTGACTACAGATAATGATCTTGTACCGTATTTTGAATATAACTCATTGCTCAAATGTGATGATATGTTTTTCCTAATCACATGTTTTGGCTCCGTATAATAATCTTTTCTTACCTTTCTTGGCTGTACCATCTTTAATCACCTATAATATCGTAGAGGCTATCGCTGCAATTCTGGGCCATCTTTCTGCAGCTTCTCTAGAAACCGGCCCTTTGATCTCGGTTCCCTTAGTCTCACCCGTTTCTGTTACAATCACTGCAGCATTATCTTCAAATCTAACCCATAAGCCATCTGCCCTTCTAAAAGGCCTTTTTTGCCTTATTATAACGGCCCTGAGCACCTTCTTTCGCATTTCTGGATTTCCTCTTTTCACGCTTACCACTATAGCATCTCCAACACCTGCTGCCGGCTGCCGGTTTTTTGTGTTATGATACGTTAGCACGGTGATTATCTCAATTATCTTCGCGCCTGTGTTATCAGCGCAATCTAATTCTGCTCCAGTGGGTAATCCACGCGTCTGTTTCCCAGCTAAACCTTTCATATTTAATCACCTTATAATTTTTCTATTACTACGAATGACACTGTCTTTGACAACGGTCTGCATTCCATTATCTTGACCTTGTCCCCAATATTCACCTTTATACAATCTGGCAAATGCGCATGATATTTGCTACTCTCTTTCTTGTATCGCTCGTATTTTTTATCATACCTGTGAAACTCTTTTTTTACCACTACTGTTTTATTCATCTTGTCCGATTCTACCATTCCCTCAATAATCTGCCCCCTTACACTCAAAGATCCATGAAATGGACAGTTCTTGTCATGGCATTCGGACTCAGGTGCCTTTACATCTATTCCGATATTTTTCATATTTAACAATCCTCCATTTTAACAAATTTTGAAATTCTTTCATAAGGTCTTAACATCAGTTTTGTACCATCAACCAAATAATTATCAATTTTGTAAACCGTACCTTTTTTTGGTATTTTTAATATCCTGTTAGAGCTCTCAATATAAACCATGTTTTTTGTTTCATCTACTATCTTTCCTTCTACCCCGCAATGTAATGGGTTGGAAGATTTTAATATCTTGACATCGAACCCTATCAGCTCGGTTGTATAGTAATTCATTTTGTATCTACCTTGTAACCTAAATCTTCTAATATCTTCTTCACTCTTTCTCTCTGATCTCCCTGCAACTCAATTCTGCCATCTTTCGCAGTACCACCTGTTGCCGTCTTCCTTTTTAGTGTCGTTGCAAGCTCTGAAATATCCACGGTTTTGAGATCAAAGCCCGCGATTACAGTCATATACTTTCCATATCTGCGCTTTGTAACTGAGATTTTTAATTCGTTAGAATCAATAGGATTTATAATGCTGTCTTCTATTTTCATTTATTTCTTTTCCTCCCGCGTAATGGTCTCGATTCTTGCTATCTGTCTTCTCAAAGACTTTATTTTGCCTGGATTGTAAGGCGCACCGCCCATGGAAGATATTCCACGCTCATGCAATAATTCAGCTCTCAACTCATCAAGCTTCTTTGCAAGATCTTCTTTATTCAACTGCCTTATCTCCTTCGCTCTTAGCTCCGTCATTTTTATTACTCTCCTTTACTACCTTCTTTTCAACAATAGTTATTTCATCAGGCAACTTTTTATCAGGGGTTAGAATCTTCACAGTCACTCCGATTATCCCGGGCTTTGTCTTTGCTACAGCATATCCTACAAACATGCTTTCTGCAGGTTTGCCAGAATACTTTATCTTTCCATCTGTGAACTTCTCTCTTCTGCCCCTATCTCCTCCAATCTTACCGCCAATGATTATCTGAGCGCCTTTTGCACCAGAATCCATTATCCTCTTTAATGTCGAGTGCCCTGCTCTCCTAAAATGCCACCCTGACTCTAAAGCGGATGCAATCTTTTTTGCCATTATTAAGCTGTTCAAGTTAGGATTGTCAGATTGTCTAACTTCTATCTGCGGATTTTCAATGTTGTACTCTTTCTCGATCACTGATGTGATCTCTTTGATCTTGTCTCCTTTCTTCCCTATCACTAAACCTGGCTTCTCTACTTCCAGTATTATTCTAGTGCCTAAAGGAGTTCTCTGAATTTCTATGCCTCCAAATCCGGCAGCGTCAGTTGCTCTTTTTAAATACTCTTTTAATAACACTCGTTTTATGTTTTCCTGTACAAATTTACGCTCATTCATTTATTAACTACCTCTTTAGCTATTATTTCCACATATACCCTCGTCTTAAAAAATGGAGTTGCTCTACCTTGCGCTCTGGGCATGTATTTTTTCACAGTTCTAGCTTTTTTCGCAAGTATCGAAATGAGTTGTATAGAATCTAAATCTAAATCTTGATTTTCAGCATTTGCTTCCAGATTTGCAAGCACTGTCAAAATATATTGTGACACTTTTACAGGATATCGTGCAGGACCCATCCCCTTTTGATGACTTACATTTCTCATATAATATTTATAGGGTATTGCCCTCTTTTTGTCAATTACTAATTTCAGATAATCTTTTGCTTCATTTAAATTCATTCCCTGCAAGAAATTACATACTACTACAGAGTCTTTGAGCGATATCGGAAGATCTATTCCTCTTGCTCGCACAACTTTTTCGCCTTTAAGCTGATTTGTATATCTTAACATATTTATATCACCAGTTTATTTTAAAGGTACGTACTTGGATGACTTGGTAGCACCTACACCCGGACTTGAGTGTTTGATCTCTCGCCTGGTGAGTGAATACTCTCCTAAATAATGACCAATCATCTCAGGTTTAATCTCAAATTCTAAATACTCTTTTCCATTGTGAACCATAACTCTCTTGCCAACAAACTGTGGAATTATCACAACATCTCTGATTTGAGTCTTAATTACCTCTTTGTCAGAATTTAATAGCTTTTCAACCAGCTTGCTCTGCTCTTCATTCCACCCTCTCTTTAAAGTTCTCCTTGCTCTTGCTGGCAATATCGTGATCAACTCTTCTATCTTCAATTCAAGCAATTCGTCAAGTGTATATCCTTTATAACTAAATTCCTTGGCTCGTTCCATCGCGAGCTTTTGCGTTTTCCTCTTTTTTCGCCTTGTTGATTTTGCAGATACAATCATCTTCTTTGCCATAATTTTATCGCCTCTTTAATCTCTTTCTCACAGGTCCGAATCTCCCAACTTTGCGGCCTGGCGGTGCATTTTTACTGACCGTGCTAGGCCTACCTACATGCTGGTGATTTCCACCACCATGAGGGTGATTTAAGGCATTCATCGCTACACCTCGAACTGTATAAGGCCTCTTTGCCTTGCTCTGATAAGCATGAATCTTGTTTCCAGCCTTTATAAAAGGCTTGTCGGGCCTGCCAGATCCTGCAGGCTCTCCTATAACTGCCCTGCATCTCGGGTCAAAGGCACGCATTTGTCCGGATGGCAAAAGAATCATTACTTTTTCACCATGCGAAACTATCTGTGCATATGTGCCCGCAGATCTCACGAACTTACCACCATCATTAGGTCTGATCTCTATATTGTATACCATTGTACCATCAGGTATATAACCTAATGGCAATATATTACCATTCTTAATCGGCGCATGAATGCCGACCTCAATTTTCTGACCAACATACATTCCTGAATGCGCGATCATATCATATTTCTTGTCGTTTAATTTAACTACTGCGACAGGTGATGTGTGTGAAATGTCATTTTTAATCTCAAGTACTTCTCCTAAACCTTCCTCAATAGAGGGATGCTTTATCTCGATCTCGTAATTGTGGCTTGGTGCTAAATACACTCCAGTTCCTCGCCCGCGTCTTCTGCTTCTAACTCTCTTTCCCATATTATTCACCTCAGAATATTCCTAGTCTCGTAGCCAGCTCTCCAGCATTGTGTTCTGGAGCTAAAGTGATTATAGCTTTCTTACCATTTCTTGTAATCATAGTGTTTATCTTAATTATTTTCATATTGAACATTTTTTCAAATGCCTCTTTAATTTCTAGTTTTGTTGCATTTCTCTTAACTATAAAAGTTATTTTGTTATCTTTCTCTATTGCAAACAACGATTTTTCTGTAACAAAAGGCCTCAATATTATAGAATATGGATTCATATTTTCCACCTCGCTATGGTGTCTATAGCCTCTTCTGTATAAACAGTCAATCTCCCTGCATTTCCACCCGGTGCTAGGTCATATGTATTTAGCTGATCCACAGATACTATTTCCAGCCCTGATAGATTCGCAAAGCTTTTTAGTGAACTGGGCCTGGACTTCACTACCAGTAAAATGCTTTTAGGGGTCTTGTACTTTCTGCCCCTTAATTTTCCTTTTCCTGCCCTTATCTTCTGGCGATCCTTAGATCTTTCCACGTCCTCATAAATGCCTAAACTATTCAATATCTCTACTGCCTGTTTAGTTGTTTTGATATTCTCAATTTCATTTTCTACAATAATAGGGAACGTTATCTCTTCATTAAATTTATGGCCCCTGCTTCTTACAGCATCTTTATTTGCAGTCTGTGATAAAGCTGAAAACTTTGCAATTAGATTTTCTTTTTTATTTATTTTTTTAGTCCAGTTCCTGTTGCTTCTAGGTGCATGCGCAGTTCTGCCGCCGACCATATTACCTAAAAGAACACCTCGATCACCATCAGGTCTGCGCGGTATTCTTGAGCGCCCATGATTTGGGCCCCAGTTATGGCCTACGCGCCTGGTTCCTGCATATTTATATGCTCCATAAGGCTGCCTTCCATTTGACTGTATTGCAAGAATAACCTTTTTTATTAAATCTGGCCGGTATGCAAACGTAAATGGCTCTGGTAAATCAATTTGACCTTTAATTCCGCCTCTTATATTGTAAACATTAACTTTCACCCAATTCACACTCCTTGTTTAGATTCTCTTGAAATATATGTTATCTTGATATCTTTCACATTCTCTCCAGACATTCTGATAGGATCTCTAAATCTGATAATTCGCTTCACTGCTCCAGGCACCGATCCATGAACTAGGATATATGAGTTTTTTACAATTCCATAATTCAAGAACCCTCCTGCTGGAGTTATTGATTCTCCGTTATTGTTAGAATAATAAATTATTCTCTTATTGTATTCAGTCCTTTGCTGATACCCCATCTGCCCGGCCATAGGTACAGTGTTCATAACATAGTTAGGATGCCAAGGCCCTAGTGTTCCAACCATCCTTTTGTGTTTCCTGTTCTTTCTGGGTAATAGTTTCACTCCAAATCTTTTTACTGCCCCCTGAAATCCTTTCCCTTTTGTAACTGCAATTACATCTACAAATTTTCCAGGTTCTGAAAAATCAGAAAAAGATATCTCTTTTCCCAGTAACTTAATTGCATAATCTATTTTATCATCCATCTTACCGCCCCCAACCTGTACCTCCATAATCTCCGGCCTCTTTTTAGGCAGTGAAGATACGAGATGAGGTTGCGTATAAACAATGAGCCTTATTTCTTCAACCCTGCTTCTATCCAGATCTTTTAAATCTTTTTCACTCGCTTTTTTTGGTATGCTGATCTTTCTTGATAACTCTTTGTCCAAGTTTGCAGCCCATACTTCTTCAAAAATGCTTAACCCATACGTTGTGCGCTCATAAAACCTTATACCGCACACTTTCATTGGCGGAACTTCTATTACCGTCACCGGTAAAACTATCTCCTGGTTTGCAGTAGTGCTTTTCTTTCTCCAGTCCACTACTACTACATGGGTCATTCCCGCCTTATATCCTGCAAATCCTTGAACTTTCGGTCCTTCATCTAATTCAGGCCAAGTAGATATTGTTGGCACTATCTTTTTGGCTCTTTTTCTGGGATAGTATCCCATAGAGCCTCTCCTAGAATGATTTGGTGTTGCCATTTTAATTTCCTCCGAATACTGAATCAGTCGTGACGAATGATCAGGAAAATCAAAATATTATTGATTTTTCTGCCTCGGGAATTCATATAGAATTGTCCCATGATCCGTCTGACTAATCTCTCGTTGAGTAAAAAGAGAGATATTTATGTGGTATAAATAGTTATTGATTAAATAATATAAATTATATAATGTATAGAATAAAATATACCGATACAATTTAATAGTTATTGCCAATTTCATTAATGATGAATATCCTTGTTGTTGGTATGCCCGGATCCGGTAAAGAAGAATTTGCAATTGAAGCTGAAAAACATGGCTATGAAATTGTAAGGATGGGGGATATTGTAAGAAGTTACGTAAAATCATTAGGCTTAAATTTAGAAAATTCAATAGTTGGTAAGATTGCTAACGAAGAAAGAGTAAATAATGGTATGGATATTTGGGCACGAAGAACGATTAAAAATATTCATGCTGAAAACACTGTTATAGATGGCATAAGAAATATTGAAGAAATCCAATATTTCAAAGAGCATCTGAAAGAAAAATTTATTGTAGTAGGAATATTCGCAAATGAGAAAAAGAGATATGAGAGGATAAAAAATAGAAACAGACCTGACGATCCAAAAACTCTGGAAGAATTCAAAGAACGAGATCGCAGAGAACTTTCTTGGGGGCTCGCTACTGTGTTCATACTTGCTGACATGATGCTTGTAAATACAGAATCCCTTGATCTATTTAAAAAGCAGATCATAAAATTATTGCACACGCTCGAATAACGTGTAGTTGAAAACCTCTTTCTTTATGATCCAGTTATTGTTAGAGTATATTACAGTCTGAAAATTCAAAGGTGTAAAAACCGGAATTCTGCCATATATGTATGACACTTTAGCCTCAATTTTCTTATCATATTTATCAGGCTCAGAGCTCTGTTCAGCTTTCTTTTTGTAAATTACATTATTAAAAATCAAAAACCAACTATCATCTTTGAATACATATAGCTCTAATATATCTCCGGCTCTAATCATCCCCGATGCTCCATACTGTTTTTTGTATTCTTCAAACGATGGGTCTTTTTTTTGCCACCATGGATATGAGCTAACGAGCTTTAAAGTGCCTTCGACATTATATAACAATGCATCACAGTAAGGACAGGTAACCATTTTTTCGTCATTGATTTTTAACGGCGCAAAACAAATTGGGCACTCATATTTCAAGTTAGGATTTTTGTTAACCATCTTAACAGTCACCTTTGAAAGTTATCATCTCTTTGATGCTTAAACTTTGTGGGTATAACCCAAAGCCCTTTCATCCCTTAGTTTTCATTGTTAATACCTTATCATACACTATATATAATCGCTTTTTCTAACTATATTTTTTCTCAGCTGTTACAGATTCAAATATCTTGATTATCTCTTTTGTTTCTTTCACGTCATGAGCCCTTATCACGGATGCACCATTATGCATTGCTATCAATGCCGTAGCCAAGCTGCCCATCATTCTTCTTTCTACCGGAGTTCCAGTTATCTCTCCAATAAATCCTTTTTTAGAAGTTCCTACAACAATCGGAAAACCTAAACTCTTTAAATCCTGCAGGTTGTTTAATATGCTTAAATTATGTTCTACAGTTTTTCCAAACCCTATACCCGGGTCTATCATAATCTTTTCAGGTTCAATGCCATTCATTATAGCTGTTGTGGCTCTATCTTTTAAAAATCGAGATATTTCAGAGATCAGATCATCATAATGAGGTGCGTTCTGCATAGTTTGCGGGGTTCCTTTCATGTGCATTATCACTACTCCAGCACCAAAATCTTTTATGACCTTTAACATGGCTTCGTCTTTGAGTCCGTAAACATCATTGATTATATCCGCTCCTAATTTTAAAGCTTTATCTGCTACCTGCCATTTGTAAGTATCAATGGATATCGGAATCTTTATCTGGTCCCTTATTGCTTCAAGCACGGGCATCAGTCGATTCAGTTCTTCTTCTATAGATATTGGTTTTGAATAAGGTTTGGTGCTCTCAGCACCGATATCTAATATGTCTGCGCCTTCTCTTTCTATCTCTTTAGCCCGCTCTAACGCATGATCTGGATCAATATACTTCCCACCATCAGAAAAAGAGTCAGGTGTGATGTTAAGTATTCCCATCACCCTTCTATAAGGTATTTTTATAACCTTAGAGACTGTTGAGATTTGATACTCGCTTTTCTGAAAATTGGATACTGCTACTTCTATTTCCTCTGCTATTTTCTTACCGTTAAAAGGTTGCTTTTTCATTTTTTTTATTAATAATTCCAGTTCCTTTCCAGAGCCAAATACCAGCGCGTCGGTAAACTCTGCCTTTAAAGATACTACATTCCATGCCAATGCTGCATCACACCCGCAGCTTAAAGATTCCTGCTTTAGGATTATGGCATCCTTTATTGGAACCTGCTCTAGCTTCACTATGAAAAATTGTGCTTTTGGCTTCATTATTTCAATACCCTCTCTCGCAACCTTTATTTTTTCCATCTCAGTGTCAATCTTAGAACCTGTCAATACTTTTACATGTGCATTAAACATCAGATCATATGATATGAATCGTAATATATCTTTTTTGCTTTAATCTTAAGGAAATCTATGGTACACAAATATCATAGATGTATGTACCATATTCCAATACCGTTAAGTATATATTGCATTGCAAATGCCGCTACCAACAATCCCATCACTCTCGTAAACGCTCTTGCGCCTTTCATGCCAAGCACACTGTATACCATCGATGAAAACTTGAAAAATAAGAACACAATCAAAAATACCAGTATTGTCGATATTAAAACAATCCATAAGTCATAGTTTGCAACCAGTATGATCATCAGGGATATGGCACCTGGGCCCGCAAGCATCGGAGTGGCCAGAGGCACTATACCTATATCACCAATCTCTTCTTCTTCCTGTCCTTTTCTTGTGGCTCTTGGTTTATCTCCCTCTCTTACCATCTCTATACCCACGATCAGCATTAACAATCCTCCTGCGATCATTAATGCTTCTATGCTTATCCCGAAAAAGTCAAGAATATAAGAGCCGATCAATGCAAATACTAGCAATATCAAAAACCCCCATAACACAGACTCTTTTATGATCTTATCCGTTGCAGGTTTTGGAAGCCCGGCAGTTAAACTGATAAATAAAGCTACGGACGCAAATGGATCCACTATAACGAATATGGGAATGAATATATGCAAAAACTGATCTACTATGTCCAAACTATCACCGGATTAATAGATAAATGATAGCATAATATATATTTTATTATATGCAAACTCACTTTTTCAGTAATCTAGATCCATACTTTAAAAGTGCCAGATTACGCTTTAAAAGCGCGAATGCAACTTTTGAAGGGTAATCTATATCCCCATACTTTTCTATTATTTCCACGTTCTCTCTCTTGCTTAAAATAGTAAAAAGATCTTTTAGCTCAGAGTCTGAAAAAGATGAATAGATATTGTGAATTTTCAGATCTATTTTAAGCTCTTTCAAAAGCTTTGCATTCAATTTTTCGAAGTTTGTAAGGCTGTATGAACTATCTTTAAAATGATTTAATATTACCTTCGATGCATTGATGCTGCTTTTTAAGCCCATGTACACTCCACCACCGGATGTGGCTTTAACAAATCCAGCAGCATCTCCAATTAACATTAAGTTTTCAAATACCATGTTTTTGACCGTTCCTATCGGTATTACGCCCCCTTCTACTGCAAGAATCCTAGCATTTTTCAATGTTTCATCTTTTAATATCTTTTTAAGAAACTGAACCGCATACCCTTTGTCTGTAGCAAGCCCCACTTTAGCCATTTTCTCTCCTTCTGGCACGATCCATCCAAAAAAGCCGGGCGCAATATCAGAGCCAATCAGTATTTTTACATAATCATCATCTATAGATGCACCTGAAACCCTCAGCTGTATGCCACCCAGAAATTTGGGTACACTCTGGTTCATGTATCTTCTCACCATACTGGCATATCCGTCCGCTCCAACTATTACTGCTCCTTCCAGCTCTTTCAGGTTTCCGTCTTTCCTGTATTTTACTATCGTTCTGTTATTACTTTTAATTATTTCTTTGACTCTGGCTCCTAGCTGAAGCTTGGCATTGTTATTGATTGCTTCATATGCCATGTTTTTGTCAAAATCGCTTCTTTCAACCACATAAGCTACGTCCTCTTTCTTGGTAATTGAGAATTCCAGATCATCAAGTTTAATAATAGCTCCACGCACTCGATTAGTCACCGCTTTTGCAGACGCCATCTCAAACACTGGCTTGGAAAATAGCCCTGTACAATGGCTGGGCCTGCCGATCTCATAATGTTCTTCCAAAATTGTTGTATTAATGTATCTACCCACTATAGACGCAAGTTTCAGACCTGATGGACCGCCACCTATTATTATTATGTCTTCCATTTTTAATGTGCTTTAATGAAGTTATATCCAAGCTCGAACGCAGTAATATTCATTGATTCATAACGCTTGTTTGAGAATGCAGTCTTTATGCTCTCCATAACATCTTCCTTGTTCACAGGAATAATATTCAATGCTGTAAGAGCACCCAATAACACAATGTTCTCGACAATTGAGTTACCGGCTTTGATTGCCAGCGACTCAGCATCTATAATATACAAACTATTAAAGTATTTTTTAATGTTTTCCACGATCTTATCAAAATCAGGATACTCCGATTCTCCTACAGATACAGTAAAAGGTACGATCCTGCTGCTGTTCATTATTATCTTTGTATCTTTGTTTCCTTTATTTAGCACTCTGTACGTTTCAATAGGCTCAAACCCCACAATTATGTCTGCTTTGCCTATGCCTATGATAGGACTGTTGCAAGCCCCCACTTTCATCTCTACTGTCACAATGCCACCGCGCTGCGCCATCCCATGTACCTCTGACATTACCACTTTAATACCCTTTCTGGTAAGCGTGTCTCCTAAAACAGCGCCAGTTGTAACCACACCTTCTCCGCCCACACCCGCAAATAAGATGCTGAGATTAGTCACTTTTGCTCACCTCAATTGCTTTAAATCCACAAACTTGCGGCTCTGCACATACTCCACATCCATCGCATAGCGTGGCGTTTATGTAAACTTTTCCGTTTTCTGTAAATATGGCAGGACAAGAAAAGTGAGATACGCAGTTCATACATTGTGTACATTTATCCTGATTTATGTGATATGTAGTCCATGTAGAATTCTTTCTGTTTCTAGCGTCCATAAGCAATGCACACTCTCTTTTAGCAATAATCACAGAGGTCTTTGGATACTCCAATCCTTCTCTTATCGCTTTAGTCATTGTCTTCAGATCGTACGGATCAACTACCTTTACAAACTCTACGCCTATAGCCTTCACAATATTTTCTATTGATAGCTCTGGAGCCTGCTGGTTCATGCCGTCAATAGGCATTCCCGGATTAGACTGATGCCCTGTCATTGCAGTGGTGCGGTTATCAAGAATAATCAGTAATAAATTGGATTTATTGTGCACTGCATTGATCAAACCCGGTATACCATTATGGAAAAACGTGGAATCACCAATAAATGATATTACAGGCTGATCTGTGGCTTTGGCAAATCCTGTAGCAGCACTGATCGAAGAGCCCATTGCAAGCAAAAAGTCTGCAAGTTCATATGGTTTCTGTATTCCTAATGTATAACAGCCTATGTCGGAGGATACTATTGCATTGTTAATTCTGAGCTGTTTCAATGCTGTCTTAGTCGCATAATATGTAGCTCTATGCGGACAGCCGGGGCACAGTACCGGCGGCCTTGATGGTATATTTAGATCTGCTTCAAATTTCGGGTTTTCCAAGGTTTTTAGGTTCAGTGCCTTTGCTATGCCACTGTATACTACATCAGAATTATATTCGTACATGCTTGGAAAATAGCCGTTCATTTTACCAAATATCTCTATATCTACTCCATTTAACTGCGCTAACGTTCTAACCTCTTTCTCTAAATAAGGATCCAGCTCTTCCACAATTATCAGCTTTTTTACAGATTTTATAAATTTTAAAATTAAAGCATCAGGAACAGGTCTCGTAAATCCTAATTTTAACAGTTTGATATTTATACTATTATCAGTTATTACATCTTTCAAAACATTATATCCTGCTCCGCTTGTTATCGCCCCATATTCAGATTGCGCGTCTTCAATTTTGTTCAGTGTTGAATCGTTTGAATATTTTAGCGCTTCCTTATTTTTTTCTTCAAGACTCTTACGCATTTTGTAAGCATTGGACGGCAATGGCACTAAGCTCTCTGGATCTTTTATAAATTCTGATTTTTTCTTGTTTTTCCTAAGCGCTCCGAACGTTACCTGTCCCCTTAAATGGTTAACTCTCGTAGTGGTCCTGAAAAGAACCGGAAGCTTCAAAGATTCTGAGATATCAAAAGCCTGCTTGAGAAAATCTTTTGCTTCTTGTGGTGATGATGGCTCTATTAATGGTAAGTGTGCAAGTTCGGCATAATGTCTGTTGTCCTGTTCATTCTGGGAAGAATGCATTGATGGATCATCGCCTGTAATGATCACAAAGCCACCTTTGGCACCTATATATGCTGTGGTCATCAAAAAATCTGAGGCTACATTTAAACCCACATGCTTCATAAAAGCCATAGCTCTTAGACCAGAACTGCTTGCAGCTGCAGCTACACCAAGCGCAACACTCTCATTTGTAGAATATTCAAAATAGACTCCTGCATCTTTTGCAATTTTTGAAAATATGTCTCCAATCTCGGATGTGGGTGTGCCAGGATAGGTAGCTACAATGTCTACACCGCTTTCCAGTGCACCCCTCACTATGGCCTCGTTCGAAAGTATGAAATACGTTTTATTTACATTATCTTCATAAAGATAATTATAGGGCATCTCTACTCACAACTTGGAGTTTGTCCATTTTTCTTTTTCTAGTAGCTGTTCATAATTCTTTTCAGCAATGTTCTGGATCTCGTTTATGTCTTCATCAGTTAAGTGCCTGAATCTACCTTGCAACTCGAGATACTTTTTAATATCAACTTTCTTCTGTGGTTTGTATGTAATATTATAAACACCGTTAACTACCTCGTAAAGAGGAAATATTTTTGTTTCAACTGCCAATTTTGCGATCTCTACACTTTTGGCAGGTGGAGATTTCCAGCCTGTAGGACATGATGCAAAGATGTGAAAAAATTTAGGACCTTCAATATCCTTCGCCTTCTGTAACTTTTTAATCATGTCTTCCGGATAGCCAATACTGGCTGTTGCAACGTAAGGAATATGATGAGCAACCATTATTGCAACCATATCTTTCTTCTGCTCTTTTTTCCAGTCTCTCAGCTTGCCGATCTGCGTGGTAGTGGTCCATGCTCCATACGGCGTTTCTGAGGATCTCTGGATCCCTGTGTTCATATATGCTTCATTATCATACATAATGTAAAACACATTATGCCCGCGTTCAACTGCACCGCTTAGCGATTGTATTCCGATATCTGCAGTACCGCCATCACCAGCAAAACCTACAACATTAATGTTTTCTTTCCCTTGCACGTTCAAAGCCTCTCTTATGCCAGATATGGCAGCGCCAGTAACCTCAAATGCTGTATATAGCAAAGGAACTTCCAGTGCTCGTGCAGGGTATACGCCCGGGATAACTGCCCAGCAACAGGCAGGTATTGACAATATTGTATCTTTTCCCAGTGCTTTTAAAACATAGCGCATGGCGATTGTTGCTCCACAGCCCATACATGCAGTGTGCCCCGGTAACATCAATTCCTGCTCTGGTATAGTCAGATTTCTCATAAACTCGCCTCCAAATCAATATTTAAATTTACCCACTCGATCTCCTTATCAAGCCCGCTCTTTCCTATCTGTATCATGTTTTCAAACATTTGTTCAATCAGCTCCGGCGTAATATCTCTGCCACCCAGCCCAGTAATGTAATTCTTTACTATCGCACTTTTATGATTGTACAGTGATGATGTGACTTCATTGAACAGTGCACCACCATGCCCGTATGTATAGCTCTTATCCATTACTCCAAGCACCTTTACGTTTTTGGCAGTGTTACGAATCTCTTCTACCGGAAATGGCCTGAACGATCGAATCTTTAATAATCCTACCTTCTTGCCTTCACTGCGCATTTTGTTTACAACATATTTTGCAGTAGAGGCAGTGCTGCCTAACATTGTGATTATATACTCTGCATCTTCTGTCATATAGTTTTCAACAAGGCCTCCATATGACCTGCCAAATTGCTCTTTAAATTCCAGATCTACCTTTTTTATTATGGTTTTTGCTTGTTCCAATGCGATTTCACTTTTATGCCTGAACTCCATGAACGGGCCGTCTGGCATAACTAATGATCCAAATCCTGCAGGATTTGAAATATCTAACTTAAATTCTGGCTTATAGTCAGGCAAAAACTTAAGCACATCTTTTTTCAATGGCAAGTCAATGGACTCTGTAGTATGCGAAAGTATGAATGCATCTTCTATCACCATCATTGGCAATAATACTGCGGGATCCTCGGCAATTTTATAAGCCATCAATATAGAATCAAGTACTTCCTGATTGTTCTCTGCGTAAATTTGCATCCAGCCAGTATCACGCTGTGCAATGGTATCCTGCTGATCAGACCAGATTGACCATGGCGGTCCCATAGCTCTGTTTACTACGCTCATCACAATCGGCAGTCTTGCCCCTGCAGCCCACATTAACATTTCATGCATTAAAGCCAGCCCATGCGAAGATGTGGCCGTAAAAGTTCTGACTCCTGTATTTTCGGCAGCTATGCAAGTTGCCATTGCAGAATGCTCGCTTTCTACACGTATATATTTTGCATCGATTTCTCCATTAGCTTCAAATTCTGCTATTTTTTCAACGATTGTAGTCTGTGGTGTGATAGGATAGGCAGATATAATCTTTACATTGGCCAATCTGGCTCCATGTGCCGCAGCTTCATTGCCTGTAAGCATAGTTTTCATATTGATCCACCCTCCTCATGCTCCTCCAATACCATGTTTATACATTTCACTGGACATTCGTTGGCACAGATCCCGCATCCTTTACAATAATCATAGGCGATCTCTGGCGCGTCAAGTTTTGATATTGCGGGATTTGGGTATCCATATTTATCATTAGGAACTATGATTATTGCCGGTTCAGGGCAGAATTTCCAGCAAATCATGCACCTGATGCATTTTTTGTAATCAATCACCGGTTTGAATGTTCTCCAAGTACCAGTTTTATTGGTGGTGCTTGGCACTGTTGTTATAGGTGTTGGAAAACCTGGCATATTTCATTTCACCTCTTTTTTTAGTTTTGTATTTTCAAAGGCTTCAATTGCAGCCTTCACGTTCTCCTCCGGAGAGATATTTATCTTGTCCCTGATTGCTTTGCAAACAGAATCTATAGATACTGTATTGGTAGCTTTTGCAAACGCACCGACTATTGCGGTATTTACAATCGGTGCAGAGGAAGAGCCTAGATTATGAGATAACGCTATCTCTGTTGCATTGACTGTAGCTACTGCAGAATCATACTTAAAAAAATCAGGATCTTTGTTTGAATTTATCAAAATTGCGCCACCTTTTTTAAGTCCTGCTGTAACATTAACTTGATCTATGAGCGCCTGATCCAATACTACTACAAAATCTGGAGCATAAATTTGAGATTTGACTAGCACCGGTTGATCATCAACTCTAGTGAAAGCAGTTACAGGCGCACCTCTTCGTTCTACTCCAAAATATGGAAACGAGGATACGTATTTATTCTCATAAAAAAATGCTGTTGCTAAGATCTCAGATGCTATAACAGCACCTTGTCCACCTCTACCATGAAATCTTATCTCATACATATAATTTACACCAATCCTATAATTCTTTATTGTATAAAATATTTTGTTATATGTAGAATATAATATAAATAGAAATCATTAATAATTGCTGCTAATTTAGGGTAAATTATGAATTTAAATAGCCTTGAAGCATATGATTTTTATCTTCCTAAAACATTGATTGCGCAGGATCCGGTAGATCCCAGAGACCATTCAAAATTGATGGTACTCAATCAAGACAAAATAATTCATGACTATTTTTATAACATAATCAATTATTTGGAAAAAGACGATTTGATAATATTCAATGACACAAAGGTACTGAAAGCAAGAATGATCGGAAAAAAATTAACTGGTGGAAAAGTTGAGGCTCTGATCACTTCTAAAAAAGATAATGTATGCACTGCTATTATAGGCGGAAAAAATGTGAGAATTGGAACAATTTTAGATTTCAATGGTTTGAGAGGGAAGGTAATAGAGAAAAATGAAGGGTTTGGAACTATAGAATTTGAACAAGAGCCAGATCTAGATAATGTTGCTACTGTAAAACTACCACCGTACATAAAAAAAGAGTTAAAAGATGCAGATAGATATCAGACTATTTTTGCCAAGAATAATGGCTCTCTTGCTGCGCCTACTGCCGGGCTTCATTTTACAAGCCAGCTTTTAAAAAACCTTGAGTATAAAGGAGTAAAAATAGGATATATTACTTTACATATAGGATTCAGCACTTTTGCACCGGTCAGAGAAGAGGATATTACTACCCATAAAATGTACTATGAGTATTATAGTATCTCAAATGATACTGCAGACCTGATCAACAATAGAAGCGGCAGATTGATAGCCGTTGGAACTACTGTTATGAGAGCACTTGAAAGCTCTGCTAAAGATGGAAAGATTATGAGCAACACTACGAAAACAGATCTGTTCATATATCCAGGATATAAATTTAAAAGCGGTGTAGCTGCACTGATTACCAACTTTCACATTCCAAAATCTTCTCTCTTGATGTTAGTTTCAGCATTTGCAGGATATGAAAATATTATGAGAGCATATAGAATTGCTGTTGAAAACAAGTACCGATTTTTCAGCTTTGGAGACGCTATGTTGGTATTTCCATATCTCCCAAAAAATGATTAATTTTTTATCATACTGCGCATAAAAATTAAACGTATTTCTCTTTTTATAAATCAACGTATAACTCTGGCTGAAATTGATGGTTAGATCATTCTGAATTACCGTAGCGAATACTCTTTTAATTCTGATATAAGGCAAATACTTACATAAAAAATTTGAGTAAAAAATATTATTTATCCAACCTTATATTACCGTCATAGAAATATAACAAAAACTTAATATCTAAAAGTTTTTTATATACTTATGAAGCTAGATGACATCGATTTAAAAATTCTGTCTTTGCTTATCGAGGATTCCAGAATATCGCACAGAAAAATCGCAAAAAAAATTAATATTAGCACTCCTACCGTAAGTTCAAAAATTAAAATTCTTGAACGGTTAGAATTGATCAAGAAATATACTACCGAATTGGATTTTATTAAACTTGGGAACTACAAAGACCTTTTCATAATAGAATGTGACCCTAAAAAATTAAAGAGTTTCCTAGATAAGCTTTCAGGCCTCGAAAATGTAAGAAAAATTCTCAATGCAGAATCGAATGTAATAATAGTCACATACGTCTACAAAAATATCGAGAAGTTACATGAGTTTTTAGAGATTCTTTCTCAGGAGATGGTGAACTATAAACGATATTCAATACTTTCTGAACATAAATCAGAAAATGAGACTATGCTTGAAAAAGACACAATGTTAAAGATCAAGTGTTATTATTGCAAGGGGGATATCAAGGGAGAACCTGTAATTGCAAAAGTTGGAGGAGAAAACAAATATTTTTGCTGCAATGTCTGCAAGTCAGAATACCTGAAAAAAATAGAGAGATTAACTGCTCTCTGATTTCTGGCCATATGCCTTGGCAAACTCAGCCTGAATATCTTTGTATTTATCCTCTAAAAATTTTTGCTGCTTTTCCATTGTTTTTGATTTTACTTCAAGAGTCTCTTTTTCATCCTGCAATTCTTTCAATAATATTGCTCTGTCTTTCACTTCTATAAGGATAGCTCCCACATTCTTGTATATCTTGGAATCATCTTTTATCTTGCTTAATTCTTCAATTGTCTTTGCAAGCTCTTTTATTTTTATGTCATACTGATACTTCTGCGCCAACGTACTTTCTAATTGCTGCTGTAAATTTTGAGCCTGCTTCAATTTTTCTTGTAAGTAAGGGCTTAAATTAAGTTCTACCATTTTTTTTCAACTCCAGTATATTTATTGATAAATTTATCCATCTTAAATATGAGTTTATCGCTGATCTTAGAGCATTTAGATCTTCTGCATATATTATCAGCTTCAGTATTTTGTCTTTCGTCGAAAGCTCAATTTTAGTTCTTGGAATTTCTCTTAAACTCTCCACTATCAGAGATTGATATATTATCTCTGCGTCCGGTTCCTCAAATTCAAATTCGGCGGTTTCTGAATAACTCATACTCTCTAAACCATATCTTTTAGTGGTATTTAATTATTATCGATATTATAGCTGAAAAAATAACAAAATATTTTTATAGGTGCCATTAATTTTGTTAAACTGGTGATGTAAAATGAATAGTTTAATAGATATTGGAGAGATCGCTCCAGAGTTTACCACAAAAGCATATTTTCCGAGCACTGATAAGATCGAAAATGTGAAGCTTTCTGATTTTCGCGGAAAGTGGGTAATATTGACGTTCTACCCTGGTGATTTTACGTTTGTATGCGCTACAGACATTGAAGCTTTTATGCAGATTTATGATGATTTTAAAAGCAACAACGCCGAAATTTTCGCAGTTAGTACTGACAGCGTGTTTTCTCATAAAGGATGGGTGGGCACTTCTCCAAGAGTAAAAAATAGCAAAATACCGATGCTGGAGGATTTTAACAAAAAAATATCTACAGATTATGGATTTTTAAATTTAAGCGCAGGATCTGCAAGAAGAGGCGTTGTTATAATAGATCCTGAAGGAAAAGTACAGTATATCTCTCTATTCAATGACGGACTTGGCAAAGATGCAACACACATTTACACTGCTTTTATGGGCCTGAAATATTTGCATGATACACCTTCTGAGGAAGGACATATGTGCGCGATTCCTGCAAACTGGAAAATTGGAGATAAGGCACTGGATATAAATATTGTAAAAGATATTGGAAAACTCTAATTTTTTATTTAAATGTTGCAGATGTTTGAGAAAAACAGTAATTTTCAGATCTTTAGCTGAGATGTAGCTCACTATTTTCTATATTTACTCCTACTTTCAACAATTTTGCTGTTAGATCTTCAACTACACTCTTTATTTTTTTATCTATTTCTTCCATAGTATCACCCCTCATCGCCACTGTAATTGTCAGTTTATTATCAGATCCGAATATCTGTGACCTTGATTTGAAATACAAGTCTTTATAATTATCTGAGATCTCTTTCAATACACTTGAAATTTTAGACTCGTCCCTAGAGCTTAAAACCAATACTTTCTCAAAAAATATGCGATCTCCAAATTCATGGACTAAGATCGGTTTTAAAACTTTCTCAAATATAGATTTTAACTCTGCCGGTACTCCGGGCAAAGATATTATAATAATATCATTGACTCTCGTTAAAACGGGCGGCGCGCTGCCGACTGGATTTTCAAGTGCAATAGATCCTTTTGGCAATGTGGCCATCTTAATTCTGGGTGCTGTTAATGTCCCATCTTCAAGTATCTTATTTTTCGCGAGTTTCTCATATCTATCTTTTATGAATTTCAAAGCTTTTTCATTAATCTCCATATCTCTTTTTAATGTATAAGCGATGCTTTTTAAAGTTAGGTCATCGGGTGTAGGTCCTAATCCTCCAACAGTTATTATGACTTTTGGATGATTTGCTATGCTCCTGTTTAACTCTGTTTCAATTGTTTCGATATCATCCCGCACCGTAACTACACGCGTTACATAGCCTCCAAGATTAGTAACGCCGCGAATCAGGTAAGTAGAATTTGTATCTGCTACATCACCATTCAGTATCTCATCGCCAGTAACTAGTATTTCAACCATATTGCGATCTGCCATTAATATTTCCTCCAGAAACTTTTTTAAATGTAAACTTTCATGCTATCTTTAATATAAAACCGAATCTTCTGAACTGTTTCTAATGCAGATCCTTTGAGCTCGGGTATAGATATTGTACCCTCACATGAAATGCATCTGTTTAATATATGAGCTTTTATGCTCAATCCCATGTTCTTAAGGTCTTCTTCTATTTCCATTGCCTGTATTTTAGAAAGCTCATCCTGATTTTCAATAACAAAAAATACCGTCTCTTTTTCGAGTATTTCCCAAACGTTTTTAGCGAGCAATTGCCATTTGTTTAATATGGTTATTGGATCTTTACCATGCCTATTTATCTTATTCAACATATTTTTTATACTGACATAAAACTTAATGTCCCTGCTTATATGATCATAAAACTCTTTTTCAGCCAATAATAAATGCATGGTTGAAGATGCAGCTGCTGTATCCCATACAATAGTACGATACTTTGATTTCATTGCCAATATTTCTGAAAGCATAAACTCTTCTGCTATACCGGGAGCACGTGCAATATGATCAATTATAGATCTGTCCAGATCAAAAAAACTGGAAATAAGATCATACACTTCCTCTCCATACTCTTCAATCCAGTTATTTGCAACTGTAGCTTCAGAGTATTCATAAATGTCTACATTTTCGTGACCATCTTTTAAAATATGATGTAATGAAGGCATAAAGTCAAACGTGATCAATGCAATCTTCTCTTTTCGCTGATCTGATTTCTCAAGTGCAAATGCTGTTGAAATTGTAGATTTTCCAACACCTCCTTTGCCTAAAAATGAATAGATCATACTATTCCTCACTTATCCTTCTAATTCTTTTGTCCAAACCTTTATTCATAATGATGTTGTATACTTGCTCTGGCACCAGCTCTTTCCAAGGCTCATTAGCTATGATTCTTGCTCTTATAAGATTACCTTGATATATATCCCTATTTAAAAATGGGATCTCTTTTACCGTTACTCCTGCTTCCTGCATTAAAACTTTTACAAGATTGTTATTAGAGTAGCAGATATCAAAGTCTGGCAGCATGGTTTTTAGATAATTAACCCATTGTGCATTGTTCTCAATATTTGATACGGGAATTAAGAGGATTCTAGTGAGATCTATATTCTCAACTTTCAGTGTGTTCCTAATCATCTCTATTCTTTCACCAGCAGTGAATGGATTTGAAAGTGTAAAAGATTCTGTAGCATTTTCTATGACTATTATTAGCTCTTTTTCCTCTTTTAAAATGTAATTTATTGCTTTCAAGTGCCCAAGATGAAACGGTTGAAATCTTCCTGGATAAATTGAGATCTTGTTATGATTTCTCTTAACCATCTTAACATTCACCTTTGACGATATCTAATAACTATAATAAATTTTATGATTATGTCTCGATTTCTAACTTACATCATAAAAAAACATTCAAAATTGCAAAAATAGGCAGTTTCCTAGATCATTTTTCATTTATTTTTATTATTTTTCACGTTTTTTCATTGATTTTTTTATAGCTTACGCTATCAACCCCCGTTTTTGCAATGATAAAACTATGGATAGATTATGTGCTAAACACATAAACATTGCCTTTACTCGAACCCTGATCACCGTTGTTACCAATACATGACCTCCATGAAATATGCTCTTTATCACTGCATAGGGCCTTTCTACTATCGACCGTTTTTTCGAAATTCTTAGATTTCTCCGTATCGATGCTATTGGCAATTTGTCTTCTCCCTTTACTTTTTTATCCATTGTCCCATCTATGCCTCTTGGCTCTACTCCATAGTACCCTTTATCTCGATATACTATCCGCGA